>NZ_JBSFNS010000007.1:0-175400 GCF_053587275.1 Amycolatopsis sp. NPDC003676 | reverse complement strand
GCAGCGTGCACGGCCCCCCGGGCCGGGCACGCAGCTCCGTCAGACGCCGACTTAAAGGCGATCCCGCCCGCGACGACGGAGTCGGCGCCAAAAACACAGTTGGCGACCTAACATCAAAACCAGAGCACACGCCACCAGCCCCTCGGCACGAAAGCTCACGACCAACCAGGCCATTCCGGCCCACAGTCGTTCGAGGCCAGTCACCAAACCTCTCGGTCCGAGGACCTCGGCGGCTCCTCTCGTCCCACAAAGAAGAACGACCTGACCTTCCCCACCGGCTTCATCGACCGAGTATCCCAGCGCACAAAAAAGGACACGGCACTACGGCCGTGTCCTTCCCTGCCGAAAGCTCTTACAACGCGCGTCGCCCAGACAACGCCCGCCCCAAAGTCAGCTCATCCGCGAACTCAAGATCCCCACCCATCGGCAACCCCGACGCCAGCCGAGTCACCGACAGCCCAGGAAAATCGCGCAGCATCCGCACGAGGTAGGTAGCCGTAGCCTCCCCCTCGGTATTCGGATCCGTGGCGATAATGATCTCCCGGACATCAGCCTCACCGATGCGCTGCAGCAGTTGCCGCATCCGCAACTGCTCCGGCCCGATCCCCGACAACGGATCCAACGCGCCGCCAAGAACGTGGTAGCGCCCCTTGAACTCGCGGGTCCGCTCGACCGCCAGCACGTCCTTCGGTTCCTCGACCACGCAGATCACCGTGAGGTCGCGGCGTTCGTCGCGGCAGATCCGGCATGTTTCCTGTTCCGAGACGTTGCCGCAGATCTCGCAGAACTGCACGCCTTCCTTGACCTTGCCCAGCACGTCCTGCAGCCGCGCGATGTCCGCGGGGTCGGCGGCCAGCAGGTGGAACGCGATGCGCTGGGCGCTCTTCGGACCGACGCCGGGCAGGCGGCCCAGTTCGTCGATCAGGTCTTGGACGACACCTTCGTACAAGTGTCAGCCGCCGAAGCCGAGGCTGCCGAGGTCCGGCATGCCGCCGCCGAGGCCGCCCGCCAGCGGGCCCAGTTTCTGCTCGGTGAGCTTCTGCGCGCTCGCCGACGCGTCGCGCACCGCGGCGACCACCAGGTCGGCCAGGGTTTCGACGTCTTCCGGGTCGACCACCTTCGGGTCGATGACGAGGCTCTTCAGCTGGCTGTCGCCGGACACCGTCGCGGTGACCAGACCGCCGCCCGCGGTGCCGGTGACCTCGGTGTTGGCGAGTTCCTCCTGGGCCTCCACCAGCTTCTGCTGCATCTGCTGGGCCTGCTGCATGATCTGCGACAGGTCGAAGCCGCCGCCGCCGGGTTGCACCATGATCGCACTCGGTCCTTCCGCGTTTGGGTGTTCCTCCCCAGCCTAGCCGCGCGCCCGGCGCGTCCGTCCTGGCGGCACGCGTGTGCTGTGGCACCGTGGTCGCGTGCGAGCGAAGACACTCCCGCTGCTGACCGGCCTGATGCTGCTCACAGCGTGTTCCGGCGGCGGCGAGACGCCTGCTTCACCGGCCGCTGCGCCGACGTCGAACGCCAGCTCGGCGGCCCCGAGCCCGAGCCCCAGTCCGTCGTCGAGCCCGCCGTCGTCGTCTTCGAGCCCGCCTTCGACGTCCGCGGTTCCGCCGGTCGGCTCGGGCAAGGTCGTGGTGCTCGATCCGGGCCACAACGGCGGCAATGCCTCGCACCCCGGTGAGATCAACCGGCAGGTGCCCGCCGGGCGCGGGCAGACGAAGCCGTGCAACACCACCGGCACGTCGACCAACGCCGGGTACCCCGAGCACGCCTTCACCTTCGCTGTCGCGCAGGAAGTCGGGAATGCGTTGGCGGCCAAGGGAATCAAGGTCGTCTACACGCGGCAGAACGACTCCGGCGTCGGCCCGTGCGTCGACGAGCGCGCGCAGATCGGCAACAATGCGAACGCCGACGCGGTGGTCTCGATCCACGCTGACGGCTCCACTTCGCCGACCGCGCACGGCTTCCACGTCGCGTACTCGGCGCCGCCGTTGAACGCGGCGCAGGGCGAACCGTCGCTGAAGCTGGCCCGCACCATGCGCGACGGAATCCGCGACGACGGCTTCGCCACGTCCACTTACATCGGTTCGGCGGGCCTTTCGCCACGGAACGATCTGGCCGGGCTCAACCTGTCGACCCGCCCGTCCGTGCTCGTCGAGTGCGGCAACATGCGCAACGCCGACGAGGCCGGGCAGATGTCGTCCGCGGCGGGCCGGGCGCACTACGCACAGGCCATCGCGAAGGCGATCGAGGCGTACCTGGCCAGCGCCTGACGCAGAGAGCCGAAAGGGCTACTGAACGGACAGAACACCGGACACCGTCTTCTTTCTTGATCGGTCCCGACTTACCGTCGCTGGGGACTTCTCGAGGAGGCGCCGGTGGCAACATCACTCCGAGGACGACTGGTGCGGCTGCTGGCCGTGACAGCCATGGCGGGCACTCTCGTGTCGACGGGAGTCGCCGAGGCCGCTCCACAGGCGGTGACCGCCGGGCAAGCGCGGTTCGAAGTCCTGTCGCCGACGCTCATCCGGACCGAATACGCGGGCGACGCCAAGTTCGTCGACGCCGGTACGTTCAACGCGATCGGTCGCGGCAGTTTCAGCAAAACCCCTTACACCGCAACCAAACGCGACGGCTGGCTCACCATCCAGACCAGCGCGGTGAAGCTGCGCTACAAGCTCGACTCGGGCGCGTTTTCCGACGACAACCTCACCGTCCAGCTAAGGACCGGCGGCCAGGACGTCACCGCACAGCCGTGGGCGGGCAAGGCGACTCCGGTCTGCGCGTTCGGCGCGCTCTGCGAGGCCGAACAACTGCAGCTCAACGGGCCGGGCACGGCCAGCGACCACCGCGGCTACACCGGCGACGGTTTCGCGGCGGGCTTCATCAATCCCGGCGACAGCCTGTCCTTCCGCGTCACCGCTGCTGGTGACCAGCAGCTGGATCTGCGCTACGCCAACGGAACCGGCGGCGACGGCCAGCACACCACCCGCACCCTCAGCGTCCTGGTGGACGGCACCAACGCACACACCGTCACACTCCCGGCCACCGCTGACTGGGACACCTGGGCCCTTGCGACCGTGCCGGTCACCCTTCCTGCAGGACAGCACCAGGTGACCATCAAACGCGGCACCGCCGACTCGGGCAACGTCAACATCGACAGCCTCGCCGTGGTCAACCCCGGTGCCGCGTACCCACAGCCCGTGCCGCCCGCCCCGACGCCGTGCGCTTTCGGCGTTCTGTGCGAAGCCGAACAAGGCGCACTTTTCGGCGGCGCGCACCCGGCCAGCGACCACGACGGGCACTCCGGCAAAGCCTTCCTGGCAGGCATGGAACGCGCCGGGGCGTCCGACGCGCTGACGATCACCGGCGTCCCCGCCGACGGCTCCTACGATCTGCAACTCCGCTACGCCGACGCGACCGCCGTTTCCGGCCAAACCCAGCCGACCTCGTTGACGCTCCAAGCCAACGGCACCTCGACCAACCTGACCCTGCCGTCGACCAGCAGCTGGAATTCGTGGCGTACCAACACAATCCCGGTCAACCTCAAGGCTGGCACCAACACCGTCACGCTGTCCTGCCCGGACGCGAACTGCCACGTCAACCTCGACACCGTCGCCATCACCGGAGCGCATTCGGCACTACTAGCCCCGCACGCGCCGCTCGGCGGTTACCGTCGCGGCCTCGACGGCGTGGACGGCAGTGCAGTCTCCGCACCAGGAATCCTGTACCAGGACGGTTGGTCCCTCCTCGACGACACCGCCTCGGCGCTGTACGACCCGCGCACCAAAGTCGTCACCCAGCGGCCGAGCAGCGAGAGCTACCAGGACGGATACGTCTTCGCCTACGGCCAGAACTACGGCCGCGCACTGCAGGAACTGGCCCAGCTGACCGGACCGTCGCTGTTGCTTCCCCGCTGGGCCTACGGCGTCTGGTACTCCGAGTACTACGACCGCACAGCCGCCGACTTCCAGCAGACGATCGTGCCCAAGTTCCGCGAACAGCACGTGCCGCTCGACATGCTCGTCGTCGACACCGACTTCAAATCGCCGGACCGGTGGAACGGCTGGGAAATCGACCCGACCCGCTTCCCCGACCCCAAGGCGTTCTTCCAGTGGGCACACGACCAGGGCCTGCACACGTCGCTGAACATCCACCCGAGCATCCGCGGCGACGACCCGCAGTTCCCGGCAGCGCAGGCGACCGCGAAGGGCAAACTCCAGCCCAGCTGCGGAAAAGACTGCTACGTCTTCGATTTCGGCGACCCCGACCAGCTGCGAGCCTACTTCGACCTGCACCGGCCGATGGAGCAGCAGGGCAACGACGTCTGGTGGCTCGATTGGTGTTGTGACGCCTCGAAATCCAGCCTCGCCGGGGTCACTCCGGACGCGTGGATCAACCAGCAGTACGCACAGCGCAACGGCTTCGCGTTCTCCCGCGCGTACGGCTCGCTGCAAGCCGGTGGATACAGCTCGCCGACAGCCGTGCCGACCGGGCCGTGGGCCGACAAGCGCACCACGCTGCACTTCACCGGTGACACCATTTCCGACTGGGCCACGCTGGCTTTCGAGGTCGGCTACACACCCGGCGAATCCGCGGCGACGGGTCTGGCTTCGATCAGCCACGACATCGGCGGCCACACCGGCGGTTTGCAGCAGCCAGGCACGGAACCGGGCAGCACGAAACTGCCGGACGACCTGTACGCACGCTGGGTGCAACTCGGGACGTTCCAGCCGATCGACCGGCTGCACTCCAACCACAGCGACCGGTTGCCCTGGCAGTACGGAGCCGCTGCGGACGCGTCAGCGACGAAGTTCCTTAACCTGCGCGAAAACCTCGTGCCGTACACGTACACGCTCGCCCAGCAGGCCACCGCGACCGGGATGCCGATCGTGCGGCCGCTGTACCTGCAATATCCGGATCAGCAAGAGGCTTACGCCCAAGCTGGCGGCGAATACCTGTACGGCCCGGATGTCCTCGTGGCTCCCGCGACCAACCCGGGCACCACGACGACCACGAGCGTCTGGTTCCCGCCGGGCAATGACTGGACCGACTACTTCACCGGCAAGACCTACCGGGGCGGCACCACCGCGCAGATCACCACCGGTCTGGACACGATGCCGGTGTTCCTGCGCTCCGGCGGAATCATGGTCACCCGCAGCGGAAACGTCGCCGGTGATGCGCATGATCCGCTTACCGCCGCGACGGCCACGGTGGCGGGCGGCCACAACGGTGCCTTCACTCTCTCCGAGCAGGGCAGCACGACTTCCTTGCGCTACACCGAAAACGCCCACTCATCGATGCTCTCGATTGGCAGCACGCAGCGGGCGTGGACCGTCCGGTTCACCAACGCGACCGCACCGTCTGCGGTGTACGTGGACGGTCGTCGCAGCGGAGCCTGGACCTGGGACGCCGCGAGCCGGACGGTAACCGTGCAGGCACCGCCGACGCCGCACCCGCTGAACGTGCGGCTCGTGCGGTAGGCGGCCTCGTGAGTGTTGATCACGGTTCTAACCGCGATCAACACTCACGAGAGCCTCAGTCCAGCGGACGCGCGCCGAGGTGGTCGGAGAGGAGTTTGCGCGCGATCTGCTCCGGGTCCTCCTCCGCGGGCGGCGGCGGAGGCGGCGGGACCGGGCTGGAGTCCTCGGAGTAGATGTCGTCGTCCTCGTCCGAGGGTTCGGGCGGGAGCGGGATGTCCGGCTCGCTCGTCGTGACGCGGGGACGGCTCGGCGCTTCCGCCGCGGGCTTCGGCGGGGCCGGAGGCGCAGCGGCGGCCGCCGGGGGCTGCGCGGACGCGGACGGACGGGTGAACGACCGTTCCGGAGCCGGTGCCGCCGGTTGCTGCCGGGGAGCCTGCCGAGCCGGAGCGGCGGCCGGGGCCGCGCCGTGCACGCAGCGGACCTGCCATTCGCCGCCGAGCACCTCGCTCAGCCCGGCCGCGATCTTGCTCGCGTTGCCCTGATCGCTCAGCCGCCGGGCGAGCGGTTCGGACTTGTGCGTCAACGTGACCGCGGAACCGTCGACCTCGGCGACCGCGGCCTGCGTGAGCATGGCTTCGAGCGCGCGACCGCCGGTGAACTTCCGCAGCGACGCCAGCAGTTGCGGCCATTTCTCGCGCACCTTGGCCGCGTCGATCCCACCCGCCGCCGGGGCTTCCTCAGGAGCAGCCGGAGCGGTCGGGGCCTCCGGCTCGGGAGCAGGCGCGGCAGCAGCCGGAGCAGGCGTTTCCACGGGAGCCGGACGGCTGACCTCCGGCCGAGCCGGGCGCGCGGGTTCCTCCGCAGCCGGACGGGCCGGTGCCGGGGTCGGTGCGGCGGGAGCTTCCTGAGCCGGACGCTGCGAAGGCCGCTGGAACCGAGCCGGAGCCTCCGCCGGGGCAGCGGAAGCAGCCGGAGCGGACGCGGGACCGGCATTCGGTGCGGGAGCAGGCCCAGGAGCAACAGCGGGACCAGCCGGAGCGGGCGCACCAGCCGGACGCCGCTCGAGCCGTTCGATCCGCGCCAGCAAGGCTTTCTCCGCCTCGGTGACCGACGGCAGCAGCATCCGCGCGCAGAGCAGTTCGAGCACGAGCCGCGGCGACGTCGCGCCGCGCATCTCGAGAAGTCCACTGTGGACAATGTCGGCGTAGCGGGACAGCGTGGCCGGGCCGAGCTTCTCGGCCTGCTCGGTCATCCGCTTCAGCTCGTCGTCCGGCGCGGCGACCAGTCCGCGGTCGGCCGCTTCCGGGACCGCGCGCATCAGCAGCAGGTCGCGCAGCCGGTCGAGGAGGTCAGTGGCGAAGCGGCGCGGGTCGTGTCCGGCGTCGGCGAGTTTCTCGACGGTGCCGAACACTTCGGCGGGGTTATCGTTCGCGAGCCCGTCGACCACCGCGTCGATCAGCGCGGTGTCCGTGACGCCGAGCAGCGACACCGCACGCGGGTACGTGACGCCTTCCGGACCGGCACCGGCGAGCAGCTGGTCCAGCACCGATTGCGTGTCGCGCGCGGAACCGCCGCCGGCGCGGATCACCAGCGGGTACACCGCCGGTTCGACCGTCGCGCCCTCGGCGGCGACGTTGCGCTCCAGCAGTTCCCGCATCGAGCTCGGCGGGATCAGCCGGAACGGGTAGTGGTGCGTCCGCGAGCGGATGGTGGTGAGCACCTTGTCCGGCTCGGTGGTCGCGAAGATGAAGATGAGGTGCTCTGGCGGTTCCTCGACGATCTTCAGCAGGGCGTTGAAGCCCTGCGTGGTGACCATGTGCGCCTCGTCGATGATGAACACGCGGTAGCGCGATTCGGCGGGCGCGTAGAACGCCTTGTCCCGCAGTTCGCGGGCGTCGTCCACGCCGCCGTGGCTGGCCGCGTCGAGTTCGGTGACGTCGACGCTGCCGGGGCCTTCCGGCGCGAGCGCGCGGCACGAGTTGCACTCGCCGCACGGATCCGGGGTCGGGCCTTGGGCGCAGTTGAGCGAGCGGGCCATGATCCGCGCGCTCGACGTCTTGCCGCAGCCGCGCGGCCCGGAGAACAGGTACGCGTGGTTGATGCGCCCGGCGGCCAGCGCCGTGCGCAGCGGTTCGGTCACATGCTCCTGGCCGACGACCTCGGCGAAGGTCGCCGGACGGTACTTCCGGTACAGCGCGAGAGCCACGTGCCCGAGACTACAGTGAGCACGGTGAGCCCCTCCCGTTCCGGTCGCGGCCGTGCGCCGAGCGGCCCGCGACCGGGCAGTTACCCGGTGCGGTTCGGGACCGCCGAGCTGCTGCGCGACGCCGATCGGCCCAACGCCTGGATGCTTTCGGTGGACGGGGTGGCGCAGTCTTACGTCGATCTGGACGACCCGACGAACCTGGAGTTCGACTATGTACGCCGGCTCGGCGATCTGGTCGACTTCCTTCCGCCCGGACCGCTCGACGCGCTGCACGTCGGCGGCGCGGGCTGTTCCCTGCCGCGCTACGTCGCCGCGACGCGACCGGGTTCGCGACAGCTGGTGTTCGACGCTGACGAGCCCCTGATCAACCTGGTCCGCGAACAACTCGACCTGCGCAGCGTCCCGAAGCTGCGAGTACGGATCGAGGACGGCCGCGCGGGCGTGCGCAGCAGGCACGACGCGACGGCGGACTTGATCGTGATCGACGCCTTCGAACGCGCGACGCTGGCTGGCGGCCTGGCGACCGTCGAATTCGTGACGGACGTCGCCCGCGTGCTGCGACCGGGAGCCACGATGCTGGCGAACATCTCCGACGGGCCTGGGTTGCGGTTCGCGCGCCGGTTCATCGCGACGCTGGCGGAGGTGTTTCCGCACGTCGTCCTGCTCGCCGAACCCAGCGTGCTGCGCGGCCGGCGATTCGGCAATCTCGTGCTGGCCGCCTCGCGGCTCGAACTGCCGACGGCGGATCTGACCCGGCGCGCGGCGTCTTCGCCGTATCCGGCGCGGGTGGTGCACGGGGATGAGCTGCGTCAGCTTAGGGGGAAGGCCGCATCGGTGTCCGACGCGGAAGAGCTGCCCTCGCCGGTGCCGCCGGATGACGTCCTCGGCCTGTTCTAGGCATAAAAAAAGCGGGTTCCCCCCGTACCCGCCAGAGCCCGCTTATCCTTGCTGCCTTCCGGCCCTGGGGAAGTTCACAGGGTGGACGCCACGGGGGGTCCCCGCAGACGACTATAGCGGACTCGGTTGCGGCACCTCCGACCCCCGCGCCACCCCGGCCCCGACGAGGTCGAGCACCTCCCGCACGGACGCCGGGTCGCGGGCGTCGAACGGATGCACCGGGACGCCGTCGCGCACGGTCAGCGCCCAGCGCACGTCGTGCAGCGGCCGGGTGAGCAGGCCGTCGAAGCAGTTCACCCCGACCACGAACGGCAGCCGCATGCCTTCGACCGCGTCGAGCACCGGGTAGGCGTCGGCGATCCGGCGCGGGTCGACCACCACGAGCACGGCATCCGCGCCCCGCAGGAGGTCCGGCCAGCGGAACCAGAACCGGGCCTGCCCGGGGGCGCCGAACAGGTACCGCCGCCGCTCGCCTTCGCCGAGCCTGCCGAAGTCGAGCGCCGCGGTGGTGTCGCCGGCGTCGGTGCGCACCGGCGCGATCTCCGAAACGGCGTGCACCGCTGTCGTTTTCCCGGCTCCGGCCGGGCCAAGCACGAGAATCTTCACGGGTCAGGCGAACGCGGTGTTCTTCAACTCCTCGACCAGCGCGGGGGTAAGGACTTCGGACGCGCGGTTGGCGAACATCGCCATCTCGTAGGCGATCGTGCCGAGGCTGGCCTGCTTGTTGGCCAGCACGCCGAGCGAGCAGCCGATGCTGATGGTGCAGACCACCAGGTAGCCGCGTTCCAGTTCGACCACGACCTTGTCCGGATCGCCGAGCGGATGGCTTTCGGACACGCTCTGGGCCAGCGCGAGCATCGCCGAGCAGGTCGCCGCGAGCCGGTCGGCGTCCGCGCGGTCGAGGTCCTGCGACGCGGCGATCAGCAGCCCGTCCGCGGACACGGCGAGTGCGGCGATCGCGCCCGCGGTGTGCAGCGCGAAGCGGTTGACCAGCCAGTTGAAGTTCTGCGCGGCGGCGGGAACGGTCATGATCCTCCTTGATCGGCCTGCTGAGCGGTGACTTGCTGTGCTTTGGCGACGCCGTCGGAAAACGAGTCGAAGGTGGCCCGTTCGGCGGCCGGATCGCGCAATTCGCGACGCGGCAACGGGGTGCGGACGATCTGCGGCAGTTTGAGCCCGGGGGCCAGCTGGGCACCGGGAACGCGGCGGTAGACGCCGTCTCGGGATTCCGGTGGCACCACGGTGAACTGGTGCGTCGGGGACGGGTCCGCGACGTCCTGCGCTTCCGAAGTGTCCTTTTCGGACTCTTCAGCTTCTTCGGTCTCTTCGGTTTCTTCGGGGAGTTCCAGTGTTCCGGCGCGCGAGGCGAATTCCGGTTCCGCCTCCGGCCATTGCGGCGTCTCGGCCTGCTCCGGCTCTTCGGTTTCGAGTTCCGGCGGGTCGATGAACCACCGGAATCCGGCCGGAGTCGGCGCGGACAGCGCGGCGATCGCGGGCGCGGGCAGCAGCACCGGACGCGGGTCCGGCACCTGTCCCGGTTCGAAAAGCCCTGGCCCGCGACGGAAATCGACGTCGCGGGTGAACAGCGCCTGCGGCACCGAAACCCGGGCCGTCACGCCACCGTCCGGAGTGGACTCCAGCTCGACGCGCAGCGAATGCCGCTGGGCGAGCCGTCCGACCACGGCCAGTCCGAGCTGCTGCCCGGACGCCGCGTCGACCGGTTCGGCGAGCCGCCGGTTCTCCTGCGCCAGCCGGTCCGCGGACAGCCCGACGCCGTGATCGGCGATGCGCACCAGCAGATCGCCGGACGGCTGGAACTCCGTCGAAATCTCCACCGCGGATTCCGGCGGCGAGAAGGCAGCGGCGTTTTCCAGCAGTTCGGCGAACAGCAGCACCAGGTCGATCCCCAGCGACGGCGCGAGCAGCGCCTCCGCCGGTTCGTCGAGCCGGATCCGGGATTCGTCGTCGATTTCCGCAGCGGCCGAGCGCAACGCGGTAGCCAGTTCGATCGGACCGCCGACCCGGGTTTCGTCCCGATTTCCGGTCACCACAAGCAGATCGTCGGCAGTGCGGCGCAGCCGGAGCGCGGCGTGCTCCACGCGGTGCAGCCCGGCGAGCAACACCGGATCGTCCGCGCTGCGCGTCAATTCCTCGACCACCGTGCGCTGGCCCGCGACCAGGTTCTGCGTACGCTTGGCCGCTCCGACGAGCAACTGGACTCCGGCGCGGCGCGCGTTCGCCTGCTCGGTCACCGCATCAACGCCAGCGCTGCGGAGCCGGTTGAACGCGGCGGCCAGCTCGGCCAGTTCACCGCCGGTTCCGGCTTCGAGAGCGGGCAGCGACGGTTGCGGCGGCCCCGATCCCGGCTCGGCGACCTGAACCAATTCAGCGGCAGCCAGGTCGGCGGTCGAGCGCGCTTGCGTGCTCAGCCTGCGCAGCGGCCGGACGACGGATCGTGCGGCCAGCACGGACAAAGCGGCAACGAGTCCGAAAAGGACAATCGCGGCACCGCCGATGATGGACGCCGTCCGGGTCGCGCTGGACGACTGCGCGGAGACAGCGTCGGCGATCGCCCCGGAAAGCCGGGCTTCGACCGCACCGCGCTGATCGGCGAGTTGAGTACCGGCAGTGACCACATCGGACACAAACTGTCGATCTTGCCTCGGCGCGGCAGCCAGCCGGTCGAACTGTTGAGCCGTCGCGCCAGTCTCGACCGCCGCGAGCTGCGCCGCGTCCTGGCTTCCGGCCAGCCGGGCAAACTGTTCTCCGTAGACGGCGGCGCGCTGACCTGCGCGGTCAGGGCCGGTGGACGCGATCAGCGCGGTCGCCCGGGCCGCGCGCTGTTCGTCCGCGCGCAGCAGGGCGTCGAGGGCGTTGAGCTGCCGGGCACCAGTACCGTCCGAAGTGGCCAGTCCCAGTGCGTCGATCACGCCGACGGACAAGGAATCGTAGCCAGACGCCACGTCAGCTACGGAAACCTGACGATTGAGCACGTTCTGCCGCAGTTTCGACAGCGCCCCGCCCGGGCTGATCAGGCTGTCCGCGACGCCGTGCGCAGCGCTGTCCACCGCTTGCCGCTGCCGGACGAGCGCCGTAGTGGTGGCCGACGGGTCGGTGACAAAAGCGGCCGTGAGCAGGCTTTCCTGCTGCAACTGTCCGATCAGGCCGCCCGCTCGCTGCGCCCGGGCCGCGGCGTCCGAAGCGGTCGCGGCCGTCGACACGGCTGTGACCTGGGCAAAGACGAGCGGAACCGCCGCCGCTACGACCAGGACCAGCGGAGCTACGACCAACACGGTCACTCGCGCTTGCACAGTGCGGAGTCCGAGGCGGTCGAGCAGCCGCGCAGCGGATTCAGGCGACCGGGCCGAGCCGTCGCGCATCCACGTCACCTTCCGTTCCCGAGGAGTCCCGACGAGACCGAGGCGTGGAGTGCACCGAACGGGGACACCCGCAGAAAGCTACTACTCTCAGTAGTACTCGTCGCGGTACGCACATGGTCGGACACCCCACGTCTGCGCAGAGCTTAGCGAGATCCGCAAGATCTAGACAATGCCCTCTTGTACCGTGTCGCGCCCTGACACGCTGGGGTTTTCCCGGCGAGCGGCACGCACGCGAGTACGCCAGGGAGGAGAATGGCCGATATGCGCACCCCGCCTGTCGCCGCCGACGTCGCCGCTGCCCATCTCCGCCTCCGGCCACACGTCCGGTGGACGCCGCTGTTACGCACCGAAATCGACGGGCGTCCGCTCGTCCTCAAGCTGGAGCACCTCCAGCGGTCTGGTTCGTTCAAGCTCCGCGGCGCGGTAAACGCCCTGCTCACCGGCGCTAAGCCGAAGCGAGTGGTCACGGCGTCGGGTGGCAATCACGGCCTCGGCGTCGCCACCGCCGCGCAGGCGCTGGGCATTCCCGCCGTCGTCTACGTGCCGGAGTCCGTGCCCGAAGCGAAGGCCGCGGGCATCGAAGCGGCGGGCGCGAAGCTCATCCGGCATGGCACGGCCTACGCCGAAGCCGCGGCAGCCGCGCTGGCGGTCGCCGCGGAACCTGGCACCCGCTATCTGCACGCGTACGACGACGCCGACGTGATCGCCGGCCAAGGGACCGCGACCGCGGAGATCGTGGCCGACGCACCGGACGTCGACGCCGTCGCCGTCGCGGTGGGCGGCGGCGGGCTGGCGTCCGGTGCGACGCTGGCGTCCGGCGGCCGTCAGGTGTTCGCGGTGGAGCCGGAGCACTGCCAAGCGCTGCATGCCGCCCTCGCCGCGGGCGAGCCGGTGGACGTCACCATCGACTCGGTCGCCGCTTCCGCGCTCGGCGCGACCCGCGTCAGCGAGCTGGCGTTCGGCATCCTCAACTCGCCGTCGGTCACCTCCGTGCTGGTCTCCGACGCCGAGATCCTCGCCGCGCGCGACCTGCTGTGGCGCGACTTCCGGCTCGCCGTCGAACCCGCCGCCGCGGCACCGCTGGCCGCCTGGCTCGCCGGGCGCATCCCGGCCGAGCTGCCGTGTTTTGTCTTGTGCGGAGCCAATATCTCGGTCAGCTTTGCGTGAGGTCGTACACCTTCGCGCCGCCGACCGTGGTGGCGGGGAAGTGCTGCTCGACCCAGCTCGTGATCTTCCCCGAGGTGCCGCGGCTGCCGCCAAAGCCGCCAGGGCCGCCACGGCCGTTGCGCGCGGCCACGACGAAGTAGTGGATGTCGCCGCTTGCCACGTACTGCTGGAATTGCGCGAGCGTCGGCGCGGGGTCGCTGCCGCTGAAGCCGCCGACCGCGAGCACCGGTTTGCCGCTGTTCAACGCCAGGCCAGCGGCCTGCATCGCACCGGTTTCGGCGGCGGCCCACTTCGTTGTCGTGGTCTCCAGCAGCCGGTTAAGCTCCACATTGGACTGTTGCGGCCCGCCGAAACTGACGCGGCCCTTGCGCTCACTTTGCGGCCCGGATGCCGGACTTCCACCGGTATGCGCCGTCGCAGCGGTAGCCACGGTGAAAGACGCCATCCCCAGCAACGCAGCCACGATCGCCAGCCCCGCGACGACTCGGCGCGCAGTCCCGATCAGCAACGCGACCACGCCTAGGACGCCGAGCACCAGCACGGTGTACCGCACCCACGGCTGCCAGTTCGGCGTCCGGTGCAGCAGCACGAAAGTCCACGCGACGGTCGCCGCCAGCATCACCGCAAGCACCACTCGCGGGGCCAGGTAAGCGCGGCCGCGCCACAGTTCGGTCGCGGAAATCGCTACTGTGGCGGCGATTCCCGGCGCGAGCGCGACCGTGTAGTACGGGTGGATGATCCCGCTCATGTAGCTGAACACAAGAGCGCTGACCACCGTCCAGGCACCCCAGAGCAGCAATGCTGCCCGCGTGCGATCAGTGCGCGGCGCTCGGCGGCTGAACCACAGCCCGGCCACGAGCCCGATCAAGGCGGCGGGCAACAGCCAGGACGCCTCGCCGCCGAATTGCTGAGTGAACAACCGAGTCAAGCCAGCTTGGCCGCCAAAGCCATGCTCAGCGCCGGGAAACTCCGGCAATTTGGGTCGCGCGTCCCCACCGTGCGACTGGCCGAAAATCCGGCCGAGTCCGTTGTACCCGAAGGCCAATTCCAGCACGCTGTTGTTCGTCGACCCGCTGATGTACGGCCGGTCGGCCACCGGCCACAACGCCACCGCGAGCACCCACCAGCCCGCGGAAACCACCACCGCACCGGCAGCGGCGAGCAGTTGCCACACCCGCCGTCCCAGCGAAGTCGGCGCAGCCACCGCGTACGCGAGCACGAAGGCGGGCAACACCAGGAACGCCTGCAGCATCTTGTCGAGGAATCCGAAGCCGATCGCGACGCCCGCCAGCAGCAACCACTTCGTGCTCGCGTTTTCCAGCGCTCGCACCAGGAAATACCCGCCAGCCACCAGGAGCAGCACGAGGAACGCGTCCGGATTGTTGAACCGGAACATCAACGCGGCCACCGGAGTGAGCGCGAGCAACGCCCCGGCCAGTAGCCCGGCCACAGGACTGGAAAGCCGCCGCACCGCCAAATACAGCAGCCCGACCGAGCCGACGCCCGCCAGCGCGTCCGGCACCAGCATGCTCCAGTTGGAGAATCCGAAGATCCGCCCGGACAATCCCATCATCCACAGGGAAAGCGGCGGTTTGTCGACGGTGACCACGTTGCCCGGATCGAGCGAGCCGAAGAACCACGCTTTCCAGTCCCACGTGCCCGCCTGCACGGCCATCGCGTAGAAATCGTTGCCCCAACCGGAAATCGCGATATTGGTGAGGTACAGCGCGGCAGTGCCGAGCAGCAACACCGCGACCGCGGGCCGGACCCAGCGTGGCGTGCCCACCAGGACGGGCGCGTCGACAGTCGTCATGCCCGCAATTCTCACGGCCCGTGCTGTGCGCGGGCTGTGAATCACTCACGAAGGAGTGTTGCCACCGTCACGCAATTGCGGGAACGCGGCAACGAATTCGGTCCGCCCCGGCCCGCTGGTGACCATCACCCGTCCGGAATGCGCGGCTACGACCGCGGCGACAATCGCCAGCCCAAGCCCGGTACTCCCAGCGGCGCGCGAACGAGAATTGTCGCCACGGGCGAACCGCTCGAATACCTCGGGCAGGATTTCCGGCGGAATTCCCGGCCCATCGTCCACAACGGACAAAGTGACCCATCCGTCTCGTGTGGACAGTGCGGTCGTGACCGTGGTGCCCGCGGGCGTGTGCGTTCGGGCGTTGCCGAGGAGGTTCAGCACCACCTGGTGCAGTTGCCCGGAATCGCCCAGCACCGCGATGGGTTCGCCCGGAAGCTCTAGCAGCCACTTGTGGTCCGGTCCGGCGACGTGTGAATCGGCGACCGCGTCCGCGACCAGCCGGGACAAATCGACCGGCTGGTGCACCACCGGACGTCCGGAGTCGAGCCGGGCGAGCAGCAGCAGGTCTTCCACGAGCGTCGTCATCCGCGCCGATTCGGATTCCACCCGGCTCATCGCGAACGCGATGTCCGGCGGCACCTGTTCGCCGCTGCGCCGGGTCAATTCCGCGTACCCGCGAATCGCGGCGAGCGGAGTGCGCAATTCGTGGCTCGCGTCCGCGACGAACCGCCGCACCCGGCTTTCGCTGGCTTGGCGGGCGGCGAGCGCCTCAGCGATGTGGCCCAGCATCCGGTTGATCGCCGAGCCGACCTTGCCGACCTCGGTTCGCGGATCAGTGTCCACTTCGGGCACTCGCTCGGACAGCGCGACCTCGCCGCGGTCCAGCGGCAGTTCGGAAACCCGGGAAGCGGTGGCGGCGAGCCGGTCGAGCGGAGCCATCGTGCGCCGGATCGTGACCGCACCGGCGAATCCGGCAACGAGAATGCCGCCGAGCGCGACGCCGCCGAAGATGAATCCCAGCCGCCACAACGTTTCCGCGACCCGGCTCATCGGCAAGCCGATCACGGTGAACTCGCCGCGCGGCGAATACGTCGACACCACCCGGTATTTTCCGAGGTTCCCGGGCATCTCGACCGTGCGACGCTGGCCGTTCGGCGCGAGCACGAGCAGGACCCGTTCCTGCTCCGACGACAGCGGGACGAGACCGAACGGACCGATCACCTGTCCGTTGACCGCTCCATTGTGGACGACCAGGCTGAGCGTCCCCTCGGGCTGGCCGAGCACGCGCAACGGATCCGGCGGCGCCTTGCCGGTGCCGTTGATGGGCGGCCGCGGCACACCGTGCCGGAACCCGCGGTCGCTCGCCGCCGCCAGCTGCTGATCGAGCTGCCCGACGAGAAAGCTGTTCAACGCGAGTTCGGTGACCACGCCGACCACGACGCAGACCAGCGCGAGCAGCGCCGCCAGCTGCATGATCAGCCGGCGGCGCAACGACCACGGACGGCGGCGCTCAGCCCGCGGCGGGTTTGAGGACATACCCGGCGCCGCGCATGGTGTGGATCATCGGTTCCCGATCGGCGTCGATTTTCTTGCGGAGATAGGAAATGTACAGCTCGACGATATTGGCCTGGCCGCCGAAATCGTAGCTCCACACGCGGTCGAGGATCTGCGCCTTCGACAGCACCCGGCGCGGATTGCGCATCAGGTAGCGCAGCAATTCGAACTCGGTCGCGGTGAGCGGCACCAGATCGCCGCCGCGGTGCACCTCGCGGCTGTCCTCGTCCAGCGTCAAATCGCCGACCACCAGCTGCGATCCGGTCGAACCGGAAACGCCGCCCGCCCGGCGCAGCAGCGCGCGCAGCCGCAACGCCACCTCTTCGAGACTGAACGGCTTGGTCACGTAATCGTCGCCGCCCGCGGTGAGCCCGGCGATCCGGTCTTCCACCGCGTCTTTCGCGGTCAGGAAAAGAACGGGCAGATAAGGCGTTTCGGCGCGCATCCGGCGCAGCACCTCGAGCCCGTCGAAATCGGGCAGCATCACGTCGAGCACCACGGCGTCCGGCCGGAAATCGCGGCCGACGCGCACCGCCTCGGCTCCGGTGCCCGCGCTGCGCACCTCCCAGCCCTCCATCCGCAGGGCCATCGACACGAGTTCGGCCAGCGTCGATTCGTCGTCGACGACCAGCACGCGGACCGGGCTGCCGTCCGCGCGGCGCAGTTCGGCCTTGCCCCGGCCGGCAGATGCGGCGTTCACACTGCTCATGGTGCCATCTTCAGGGCCCGCCTTCAGGTCGAGCTGTGCCCCGGCTGTGCGTTTCCTGTGCGGTTCCCCCGCCTGGGTGCACAGGTGTCCCCCACGTCCGGCACAGCTTCCGCACAGCGCGCGCCCCGACGCTCGGGAACAACCAGCTCGAACGTTCCGGAGGAGACCATGACGACCGATCCAGCACAGGGCGCGACCTGGGGAGAGCAGCCTGCTCCCGCATCCGGCGGCAGCGGTCCCGGGAAGACGTGGTCCGGCCGGAAGACCGCGATCGCGGCGGGCGTCGCGGTCGTGATCGCGGTGGGCGGCGGACTGGCGATCTGGGCGGGCACCAGCGGCAACAACGCGACCGCGCAGCAAGGTCAGGGTCCCGGCGGCTTCGGCGGTCCGGGCGGACCCGGCGGGCAGGGCGGTTTCGCCGGTCGCGGAGGAATGGGCGGAATGGCCGCGCTGCGGGACGCGCTGCACGGCGACTTCGTGGTGGCCGATCCGGCCGGCGGGTATGTGACCGAACGCCTGCAGACCGGGACGATCACCGAACTCAGCGCCACCTCGGTGACCCTGACGAGCAAGGACGGCTACAAGCAGAGCTACACGCTGGATTCGTCGACCGCCAAGACCGGTTCGCCCAAGTCCGGCGACAACGTCACCGTGATCGCGAAGGTCCAGGGCACCACGGCCACCGCGACCTCGCTCGGCGAAGCCCAGCAGTTCGGCAACGGACAGCCTCGCCGCCGCGGTTAGTCGCCTGAAGGGAACCTTGAGAGACTTCCTCGAGGTTCCCTTCCGAGCGAGGAGGCTGTCGTGAAGCGGTGGATCACGCTGGCGTGCGGTGTGGTGCTGGTGCTCGTCGGCGCGGTGTGGGTGCTGCAGGGCGTCGGCGTGCTGACCGGGAGTTTTATGACCGGCCAGAAGCTGTGGTTCCTGATCGGGCTGGTCGCGTTCCTGGTCGGCGTGGTCCTCGTCGCGGCCACGACGTTCCGGAAACGCACGCACTGACTCACCTGGTGAAGACCTCGAACACCGGGTAGCCCGGCGCGATCTCCAGCAGCTTCTCCTCCGGTGCCTTCGCGTCCACGCCGTCGAAGAACACGCCGACCTCGAACGCCCAGCGCTTGAGGTACGAGCGCAGGATGACGGGCTTCTCCTCGTTCGCCAGCTCGCGGTAGGTGAACGTCTCGGTGCGCCGCCCGACGGTCAGCTGGCCCTCGCCCGCGGCGCGGAGGTTCCGCACCCACTGGGTTTCGCCGCGCGCGGCCACCAGGTACTGCTTGCCCTCGAACGGCAGCAGGTTCACCGGGATCTCGCGCAGCTCGCCGGACTTGCGACCGCGAACGCCCAGCACCCGGCTGCCCCACACACTGACGCCGCGCTTGGTGAGCCAGCGGACGACGCCGTTGAACGCCGCGGTCGCCTTGCCCGGTTCGACGTAACGAGTGCTGGTCATGGGGTCCTCCTCGGTTTTCGAGAGCGGTGCTCTCTGTTGTGAACAGTGAACACCGGCGGTTGTCGGCTGTCAAGAGCAGTGCTCTCGGTTTTGCACAGCGCTCTCAATCGAGGCACACTGATCGCATGACTGCCGCACCCCGGACCGCCCGCGAACGCGTCCGCGCCGAGCTGACCCGCGAGATCAAGGACGAGGCCCGCCGCCAGCTGGCCGAGGTCGGCGCGCTCGGACTTTCCCTGCGCGCGGTCGCCCGTGAACTCGGGATGGTCTCGTCGGCGCTGTACCGGTACTTCCCGAGCCGAGATCACCTGCTCACCGCACTGATCGTCGACGCGTACAACGCCGTCGGAGAGGCCGCCGAGCAGGCCGATCCGCGCACCGGCGACCCGCGCACGCGCTGGCGAGCCATCTGGCGCGCGACCCGCGAGTGGGCCCGCGCGAACCCGCACGAGTACGCGCTCATCTACGGCTCGCCGATCCCCGGTTACCAAGCTCCGCAGGACACCGTCGGGCCCGCCGGGCGAGTGGCGTTCGCGCTGGTCGCGGTGCTGCGCGACGCCCATCCGCACGAGCCAGCGGTCACCGCGCCGATGTCGGAGGAACTGCGCGCGCAGGCCGATCAGCTCACCCGGATCCTGGAGATCGACGCGCCCGCCGAGGTCGTCATGCGTGCCATCGGGGCCTGGACGCAGCTGTTCGGCGCGCTCAACTTCGAGCTGTTCGGCCAGTACGTCGGCAGTGTCGACCCCACCGACGCGTACTTCGAGCACCTCATCGGGCAGATGGCGGACTTCGTCGGCCTGTAGTCCGGGGTAAGTTCGCCGTGGCGCCAAAGCGAAAGGTGGGTTCGACGTGACGGGATGGGCCGGACGGGTCGGCAGGATCCGGGTGATCGGCACCGGCGTGATGGGACGAGGCATCGTCCAGCTCGCCGCGACCGGCGGAGCCACCGTGGAACTCGCGGACGCAGCACCGGACGCGGTCAACGCGGCGATCGAGCACGTCGGCGCGATGGTCGACCGGCTGGTCGCCAAGAGCAAACTGGCCGAAGACGCCGGCCGCGCGGCGAAGGACCGCCTGGTCCCGGTCGACGGCCCGCTCGCCCCCGCCGAGGGCGTGGATCTGGTGATCGAAGCCGTCCGCGAAGATCTGGAAACGAAGCAAACCCTCTTCGCCGGTCTGGAGAAGGTCTGCGGCCCGGACACCATCTTCGCGACCAACACCAGCTCGCTGTCCGTCACCGAAATCGCCGCCGGGATCACTGACCCCGCGCGCATGATCGGCCTGCACTTCTTCAACCCGGTCCCGCTGATGCGCCTGGTCGAGGTCATCCCCGGCGCCCGCACCGCCGATTGGCTGCCGGGCGAAGCGCTCGAACTGGTCCGCGGCTGGGGCCACGAACCCGTACTGGCGAAGGACGCCCCCGGCTTCCTCGTCAACCACGCAGGGCGCGGCCTGAACACCGAAGCCCTGCAGATTCTTTCGGAGTCTCTCGCTTCTCCCGCCGAGATCGACCGCATCGCGCGCGACGTCCTCGGTCTCAAGCTGGGCCCGTTCGAGCTGCTGGACCTCACCGGCCTGGATGTCTCGCATGCGGTGCTGGAAAGCATCTGGAGCGGCTTCCACGCCGAACCACGCCTGCGCCCGTCGTGGCTCACCCGCCCGCGCGTCGCCGCCGGACTCTTCGGCCGCAAAACCGGCGAAGGCTTCTACCGCTACACCGACGGAAAACAAGAACTCCCCGCCGAGGTTCCGGCCCCGCCCGCTCCCTCGATGCCGGTCTACGCCGCCGACGAACGCCTTGGCCGCCTCCTGTCCGCAGCAGGCGTCGACGTCGTCCCAGATGCCTACCCCGACACGGTTCTCCTGGTGACCCTGCGCGGAGAGTCCACTGTGGAGGCAGCCCGGCAGTTGGAATTGCCTGCCGCACGCGTCTGCGGAATCGACGCCCTGGGCTACGAATCGCGCTTCACGCTGTCTGTCCACCCTGGACTGGACCCGCAGTACGGCCGCGCCGCCTGGGGCGCCCTGGCCGCCACCGGGACTCCCGTAACGGTCGTCCGCGACGGTGCCGCGCCCATCGCACAACGCCTTCTGGCTTCGATCATCAACACGGCCTGCTACATCGCCGACCAGGGTCTGGCAGCTCCCGCGGATATCGACACCGCCGTACGGCTGGGCCTTGGCTATCCCCGAGGCCCGCTGGAATGGGGCGATCTGGTCGGTCCGGAGAAGGTCCTGCGGATTCTGAATGGCCTGCTGCGAGCCACCGGGGATCCTCGCTACCGTCCCAGCGGGTGGCTGACTGAACGGGTCGCGCTGGGTCTGCCGCTCGCCTCCACCGGCACCCGGCCCGCTGATCTGGTCTGAGTTTTTGTCGGTGGTGGGCAGTAGCTTTAGGGGATGGCTGCGGTGATGGCGGATCCGGAGGGGAAGGAGTTCTGCGCCGCGTCTGCTTCGGCTTAGCTCGCTCGGCTGGGGCGGACGCAACTGTCCCCCGCGCCCCGGAGAAACCGTCAAAACTTGTGCCCAGAACCCGCCCCGACCCAGCTGCGGTAGGCGGCCGCGTCGACGTTGCTGCCGCAGACAATCGTGACCACATGCCGCCCAGCGAAGCGGTCTCGGTTTTCGAGGATCGCCGCGATGCCGAGCGCGGCTGAGGGTTCGACGACCAGCCCGGCGCGATCGAGCAAGATCCGCATGCCGTTGATGATCGACGCCTCTTGGACCAGGACGGCGTCATCCGCGACGAGGAGGAGGTCGTTCAGGACAGCCGGGATGGGAAA
This sequence comes from Amycolatopsis sp. NPDC003676, assembly GCF_053587275.1. NCBI lineage: Bacteria > Bacillati > Actinomycetota > Actinomycetes > Pseudonocardiales > Pseudonocardiaceae > Amycolatopsis > Amycolatopsis sp. NPDC003676. Next base: position 154,024 of record NZ_JBSFNS010000007.1, on the reverse strand, counting down.
GCGGCCGGCGACGCCGTCGGCGATGGTGTCGGTCGAGTCGGTCGGGATGACTCGCCGCGCGCGCCAGGAGTGTGTCATCGCCGGTGCGCCCAGCGGCTGGACGCAGATCACCTCGGTCTCGGGCGCGCGCTCCTTGAACACGTGCCCCACCCCGGTGGCCAGCGCCCCTCCTCCCAGCGCGACCAGCACGGCATCGAACGAAGGCACGGTGTCCGCCAGTTCCAGGCCGATAGTCGCCGCGCCCTCGCAGGTCTCGAGGTCCAGGCTGTCTTCGACCAGCCGGATGCCGTCGTGCCGCGCGATGGCCGCCGCTCGTTCGCGTGCTGTTTCGATGTCGCCGTCCACCAGTTCGAGCCTGGCGTCCAGCGCGCGGATGCGCTCGAGCTTGGCCGCGGGGGCGAAGCGGGAGGCCACCACGGTGACGTCGATGCCTCGGCTGCGGCCGGACCAAGCGAGGGCTTGGCCAAGGTTTCCCGCGCTCGCGCACACAACAGCGGAGGCACGGTTGTCGGCGAGCGCATTGGCGACCACTTCGGTGCCGCGTGCTTTGAAGCTGCGGACCGGATTCGCTGTCTCGAGCTTGATGCTCACCGCGCACCCGAGGTCGCTCTCCAGCGCCTCGCAGCGATACAGCGGAGTGTCAAGAAAAACAGGGTCGATCCGCTGGCGAGCGGTTCGGATCCGAGCGGTGTCGAGGCGCGTCATCGGCTGGCTCCGGGGTATTGGTCCAAAGCGGAGAGAACAGTGAGCGCGTCGCGAAGCGCGGCGACGTCGTGAGTCCGGATGAAATCGACGCTGTGGCTGGCGGCGTACAGCTCCGCGGCCAGGCTGGCAGGTCCGATCTCCGCCAGAGCACGTCCGGTGACCGCGCGGAGAAACGACTTCCGGGACGGCGAGACCATGATCGGGACACCGAACCGAGTCCTGATCTCCCGGAGTGCGGCCAGCACTGCCAGCGACGGTTCCGGGGTGGAGCCGAGAAAGTATCCGAGCCCGGGATCGATGATCAGCCTCTCGCGGTCGATGCCCGCGGCCTGGAGCGCGGCCAGCCGCTGGTCGAAGAACTGCTCCAGCGCCGTCAGCACCGTTCGCGGGTCAGTGCGCACCTTGGTCGCGGGTCCCCGCCGCTGAACCGAGTGCATGACAACGAGGCGACATCCGGCACCCGCCAGCTCCGCATACCGTTCAGGGTCCGGAAATCCCTGGATGTCGTTGAGAAACGCGGCGCCACGAGCGGCGGCGAAAAGATGGGTCCGGGGCTGGAACGAATCGACCGATACGGGGATGCCCTCGGCGACCAACCGGTCCAGGACCAGGTCCAGCCGCCGGACCTCCTCGTCGGCGGTCACCGGTTCAGCGCCTGGATGGCTGGCCGCGGGGCCGAGTTCGACGACGTCCGCGCCTGCCGCCAGCAAGCGGCGAGCGTGCGCGAGCGCGTTCGCCGGAGACAGGAATCTGCCGCCGTCGGAGAACGAATCCGCGCTGACGTTGACAATTCCCACCAGCCGAGGCCGGTGCCAGGACTCTCCCGAAAAGGCCAGAGGATGAACCATCGCCGTGTCTCCCGGATCTCGATCCCTAAGAGCCCAGGCGTACGGCATGACGTCACGTGGACGAGGCCGCTCCCCGATGGTGATCCATCTTCACACGCCAGTCACGGCCTGCCGACACAGTAACAAGAAATTCGAGTGCGAAGCTACCGCCGCCCGAGCAGGCCCGGCCGCGGTGGCGGCCGTCGGCAGCTGGTGCGCCGACGGCCGCCGCTCGCCCGGTTCACCACCGGTAATCCGTCGCGGCCCCATTCCGGTAAATAATGTAGCCACCCTGGAAATCGCTGCGAGCGCCCCCGCTGATCGGGTATTCATCCGAGGTCGGCAACCTCAAATACCCGTTCTCCCAACCGAGCGCGGCCCATCGCTTGCGAATCTCCCCTTGCACCATGTGCGCCCCGGTGCTCGCACTCCAGTAAATCGAGCCACCGCCGGTGAAGTGGTTGTACCGCGCGGTCCCGTTAGGAGTCCCGGTTTCGTCGGTGGTCGGATACCCCATCCCGCGCTCCCAACCCAGAGAAGCCCACTTGTCCCGGATCGCCCCGCCAATCTGGTGCGCCCCAGTAGAAGGGGTCCAATAGATCGAGCCGCCGACCGTGAAGTGGTTGTACCGCCCCACTCCGTCCGGCGTCCCGGACTCGTCTGTAGCCGGGTAGCCAAGACCCCGCTCCCAGCCCAGCGAAGCCCACTTGTCCCGAATAGCCCCGCCGATCTGATGCGCCCCACCGGCAGGCGTCCAATAAACCGATCCACCAGTGAAGTGGTTATACCGCCCGACCCCGTCGGGAGTACCGGACTCGTCAGTGGTCGGATACCCCACCCCGCGTTCCCAGCCGAGAGCAGCCCACTTGGCCCGGATCTGCCCCTGCACCGAATGCGCCCCCGTGGACGCGGTCCAGTAAATAGAAGCAGCCTGGCTGCCGGGCGTACCCAGCAAATGGTTATACCGGCCCACTCCGTCCGGAGTCCGAGTCTCGTCGGTCACCGGCGGCCCATAAATCTGATGCCCGCCGATCGCGAGATAGCGGGCCAGGATCTGCCCGCCGATCTCCCGCACCCCGGTAGCCGCCGACCAGTACAACCGGCCGTTCGCGTAAACGCGGTGCCGCACCGGGCCGTCCACCACCTCAGGACCCGTTGGCGCACCAAGCAAACTCCGCAATCCCGGCTCAGCCGCATACCGCTGGTCAATCGCCGTCACGTAGTTGGCAGTGAGCGTCATATCACCAGCCCCCACGGTGATCGACCACGAAGAGGTAGCCGGACCGCCCTGCCAACCGGTGAACTTGGAGACCCCGTCGGTGCCAACCAACGCCGCGGTCACGTCAAACGTCGCACCCTCCGTGACCATCGCACTGCTGACGCCACCCTCGCTCGGGATGCTCAACGCGGCGGGCTGCGTCCCCACCAACGTCAACCGATGCTGGCGCGGGTAAGCAACATACGTCTTACTGGCCTGCACTCCCGCACTATCGGTGACAGTCGCGGTGAACTCCATCCGCGAGTCAGTGTGATCAGTAAACGGAACCGTCAACGTAGGCCCAGTAGCCCCGTCCCCGGGATGCACGTGACAAGCCCCAAGATCCGGACAATGCCGAATCAACGACGTCCACGTAACGGGAAGCGCTCCATCCTCAACGTCCGTGGCCGTGGCGGACAACGAAACCGGCTCACCCACCGCGAAATTCTTGTCCGGCGCGGTCAAAGTCAACACCGGCGAGTGGTTACCCGGCGCGACAGCGATCTTCGCCGTCCCAACCCCGCCAAGCGGATCCGTCACCGTCAAAGTCGCGGTGAACGAAGCACCGTCCCCGTACTGATGGCTGGCCTGAATCCCGGTACCGGTACTGCCATCGCCGAAGTCCCAGGCGTATGTGAGCGAGTCCCCGTCAGCATCAGTAGAACCACTGGCGTCAAAGGAAACGGTGCGAGTATCCGGATCTGTCGAAGACGTGGCCTTGGCCACCGGCGGAGCGTTGTTCGTCGAGTAACTCAACCGCCGAAGCACCCCGGAGTTGAGGTCGCTGAAGACGATGTCCCCGTTAGGCGCGGCGGAAATCCGAGTAACCCCACCGATATTCTGAAACGGCGGCGGACTCGTCGGTGCCTGCGTGAGCTTGCCCTGAGCGTCATACCGCAACGTCCAGATCTTCTGCCCCGCGTAGTCGCCGAAGAAATACGCGCCCTGGTAAGCAGCCGGATAGGTAGTGCCCCCATACACAATTCCGCCAGTGACACTGTTGCCCTGCGCGGGACCAGTCCCGTGCTGGTAATCCCACAACGGCGGAGTGTTCACCACCGAAGCACAACGCGCGTCCGTCGAATAACCCGGCGTGGGATGGTTCCCCTCGTAACAAGGCCACGCGAGATTCGCGCCAGGCTGCACGACGTCCAGCTCTTCCCAGGTGTACCAGCCGACGTCGCCGACCACCGGCAGCCCGCTCTTCGGGTCGAGACTGAACCGGAACGGGTTGCGGAAACCGCTCGCGAACACCTTGCTGCGAGCGGAATCCGGCGCGGAAGCGTTGTAGTACGGGTTGCTCGGCACGCCCTTGCCATCCGCGGTGATATGCAGGATCTTGCCGAACGGCGAATCGAGGTCCTGCGCGACGAAAGCGACCGGATTGGTCTTGCCCGCGTCGCCGTTGTCGCCGACGGAGTACCAGAGGGTGCCGTCCGGCGCGGGGTAGACCGTGTCGAGGCCGTGGATGTAATACGGGCTGCCGGGCAGGTCGAAAATCACCTGCTCGCCGGTCAGTCCGGACGGATGGCCCGCGCCGTCGAGCTGCACGGTGAATTTGGCGGCGCGCAGCGTGTACTGGCCATTGCCCAGCGACACCGAGCGGTTCAGGTAGATCTGGTGCGAGGTGGCGTAGTCCGGCGCGAGCGCGATGCTCGTGAGGCCCATGTCGCCCTGCGTCTCGACCGGGAAGGTCGCGATCCGCTGCGGCGCGCCGGTGCCCGCGGCCGGGACCCAGTTGACGACGCCGGACTTGCCGAGGGCAAGCACGCTGTCGTCGGGCAGCCAGGCGAAGTCGGTGAACTCGTACTGCCCGAGCCCGGTGGGCAGGTCCCGCAAGACGAACCCCGGCGGCAGCGCCGGAGTGTCGGCAGCTGCCGCCGGGGCGACCGCGATGGGAACCGCGACCGCCGCGAGTGCGGCCACGAGCAGGGAACGGAGCTTGCGCCAGGCCATCCAAGGCCCCCTTTCTGAGCGTTCGGTAATCGCTCAAAAGGGGGACGAAGTTGCCTCTATCGGGTGATATTTATCTGAACGTGACGCTCTGGGTCAGGGCACGACCTGGACCACGTCGCCGACGTGCAGGGTGTTGAAGAACCGCAGCGACGACGCCGCCGACAGGTGGATGCAGCCGTGCGAGTACACCTTCAGGCTGCCGGTGTGGAACGCGTCGCCCGGGTAGAAGAAGACCGAGTTCGGCATCGGCGCGTTGTCGAACTGCTTGCTCAGGTGCAGCTTTTCCTTGGACAGCACGTGGAAGGTGCCGGTCGGGGTCGCGTGCCCCTTGCGCCCGGGCAGCATCGAGACGGGGCCGTAGATCACCTTGCCGTCCTGCAGCAGCCACGCGCGGTGTCCGGAAATGTCGACACAGGCGCTGGTGCCGGAAGCGGCGGCGGCCGCCGCGCACGGAACGTCGGCGCTCGGCTCCGGGTCGGCCTTCGGCTGCGGCTTGGGCGCGGGTTTCGGAGTCGGCTTCGGCGTCGGAGTCGCGCTGGTGCTCGCCGGGCTGCTGCTGGTCGCCGGGGCGGAACTGCTGGCCGGCACGCTGGACGAGGTGGGCACGCTCGCCGCCGCGGGAACCGCCCCGCCGCCGGAAGCCGACCCGGCCGTGCCGCCGGAGCACGCCACGAGCCCGAAAGCCGCGGCCAGCGCCGCCATCCCCACCAGAACCCTTTTCACGATCCGGTACCCCCGCGTTCGGTCGGGTCACATTCGGTAGGACCCGTATCACCCGAATAGACGACCATCACCCCCACGTGGTTGCTCGGCAATGGTCACGATCCGGCCTCTCCACCTCCGGGTTGAGCCGCGGATCCACCCGGCGCCAGCCCGTACGCCGACGAAAACCGCACCGATCCCGGCGAGGCTGGAAGCACGCCGGGCAGCCTCCCGGCACCCGCCGCCGGCCGGGCGTAGCCGACCACCTCCGAAGGAGCACCGTGAACCTCGGCCCGCTCACCATCGTTCTCTACGTCGCGATCGCGGCGCTCGTCCTCTACCGGGTCGTCTACCGGCAGTGGCGCGGCACGCTGCTCAGCCGCAAGCGGTTGCTGACGCTGCCGTTCATCCTGACCGCGATCGGCGTGTTCTCCGCCGCCACCACACTGCAAAGCGCGACCGCGACGGAATACGCGCTGCTGGCTGGCGACGTCGTAGTCCTAGGCCTGCTGGGCGTCCTGCGCAGCTCCACTTCGGTCCTCAGCGCCCGCGAAGGCACGACGTTCGTGAAGGGCACTCCGCTCACGCTGGTGCTGTGGTTCGCCACCATCGGCGTACGCGTCGGGTTCTCCTTCATCGGAGCCGCGCTCGGCGTCAGCAACACCGTGACGTCCTCGACGATCATGCTCACCATCGGTATCAGCATCGGCGTACAGAACGCCTTCACTTACTACCGCATCCAGCAGCGCGGCCTGCCGCTGTCGGAGCAGACGCCGACGAGCATCAACGCTCGCCGCTAAGCCCCACCATGCGCGCGTACATCCGCGAAGGGCTCAGCACCGTTGCCGGGTGCAGGAATCCCGGCAACGGTGGCAAGTCCCGCGCGAAAGGCACGAGATGCGCGTACAGCACTTCTGCCCCAGACGGTCGCGCCGAAGGATCCTTCGCGAGCGTCGCGGCGAGAAGCGCGTTCAACTCCCGCGGTACGCCGGGAACGACCGGCGCGGTTTCCTTCACCTGCTTGTCGAACACCGCGTACGCCGTAGGCCCGGTGAAGACCGGACGGCCAGTCAGCATCTCGTGCAGTACGCAACCGAGCGCGTACAGGTCGCTTCGCGGCTCCGCGTGCCCACGCTGGATCTGCTCCGGAGCCATGTACGACGGCGTTCCCAGCAGCTGTCCCGCGCGCGTGAAGCGAGCAGTATCGGCTTCGCGCAACACAGCGAGCCCGAAGTCCATCACCTTCACGCTGCCGTCCGGGCAGAGCATCAGGTTGGCTGGTTTGAGGTCACGGTGACAGACCGCGCGAGCGTGCGCCGCCGACAGCACCGCGGCTGCTTGCGCCGCGATCGCCGCAGCCCACGACACCGGCAGCGGACCGTGTTCGGCGAGCAGATCGTCCAGCGTCACGCCTTCGACGAACTGCATGACCTGGAACAGCCGGTCGTCATGCGCGCCGAAGTCGTACAGCGTGGGCGCGCCGGGATGATCGAGCGTCGCGAGAATCCGCGCTTCGCGGGCGAAGCGTTCCTCCAGCTCTTCGTCACCGCCGGGCAGCCGCAGCAGCTTGATCGCGACGTGCCGGCCCAGCCGCCGGTCGAGTCCGCGGTGCACCGAACCCATGCCGCCCCGTCCGAGCGGCAGATCGTCGACCTCGTAGCGGTCCGCGATCAGCATGGGCCCCCTCACAGCGCTCACCCGCCACCGGGCTTCAGCCGTCCTTCGGCGAGTGCGGCAAAGCCTAGCCGCACCAGGTCGCGGCCGATTTCCGCGGTTTGCCGCAGCGCCCGGTCGAAGTCCGCGAGCGCGCGGAAAGCGACGCCGTACGCACGCTGCGTTTCGAGCGGATGCCGAGGCACCTTCAACCGGCGCGCGTCGATCCGGGTCGACGCGCTGTGCACCGGGAAGTCCGCGGCGCGCAGGCAGCCGGCGAGGAACTGCGCGTCGAGCAGCTCCGGATCCACGCGATAACGGGAAAGCGCGGGCCCGAGCCGCACCGGCGCTCCACTGTGGACGATCACCGCGCCGGTGACCGACGCGACCACATCGCCTTCGTGGGCGAAAACCGCCGCCGGATCGGGCGCGGCGTGCCCGGTCGGCGGACCGCCGAGGAGGACGTCGTCGGTGGTCAGCACGGGTTCGTCGCCGTCGGCGGTCCGCGGCGGCGCGTGCGTGATCCGCAGCGCGCCCGCCTTCACCAGCTCGCCGACGGTCGTGTGCGCCGGTTCGCCGGAAGCCGGTTCCAGCTTCGGCAGCTCGATCCCGATCTGTCCGAAAAGCCGTTGCGCGGCAAGGAAAGCCTCGCCCGAGTCACTCTCGCCGGGGCGGCCCGACGGCGTGAGGTCGACGTCGTCGTCGAGCACGTCGATGATGCGTTCGCCGGTATCCGGATCGGCCAGAAAGTCCAGCCACACCTGCTCGACGTGCTCCGCGGTGGTGTCGGCGATCAGCACGGTCGCCGGCGCGCGCTGCTCCGGCTCCGGTCGCGTGAGCAGCCAAAGATCGGTGCCGGCCGCGAGCGTGCACACCGCACGCAACGCGCCAGCGCGCAGCAGATTCGCCCGGATGCGTTTCCCGCTCCGCCGCCCGGCCGCCGCCCCCGGCATCAGCACCGCGACCGCTCCGCCGGGCTTCACGTGCGCCAGGCAGTGCTGCACCCATGCCAGCTCCGACTCGCCGCGCGGTGGCAAGCCGTACTCCCAGCGCGCGTCGCCGACGAGTTCCTCGTGCCCCCAGCCGCGCTCGTTGAACGGCGGGTCGCACAGGACGACGTCCGCCAACCGATCGGCGAAAGCGTCCGCGCGCAACGCATCCGCGGCGTGCACCTCGGTGTCCGCGCCGTGCAGCCGCAACCGGATGCCAGCGATCCGCGCGGTGTCCGGGTCGACGTCCTGCCCCCGCGCCCGGGTCGCCGCGGCGGCCAGCAGCAACGACCCGAACCCGCACGCCGGGTCGAGCACCGTGGCCCCCTTCGCACCGGTCAGCCGCACCATCAGATCGGCGTACGCGGTCGGCGTGGTGGAGAGCCGGCGGGCGTGGGCTTCGAAGAAGCGGTCGCAGAGCTGCTCGAACGTCTCCGCCGCGCCTTCGCTCGAGGCGAGCTGGGAGATCAGCGCCAGCAACTCCGGATCGTCGGGCCCCTCGGCATCGTCCGCGAGGTACTCGCCGACCGCCGCCAGCCGCGCGCCGAGGTCGAGGTCGTCGCCAAGGGCACGCAGCCGTTGCCACGCCTCGTCGATCGGCGCGAGTTCGAACGGACGACCGCGTCCGCGCAGCCACGCCTGCACCTCCGGCAGCGAAAACAACGGGCTGGACGCCGTGCCGCCCACGGGTTTGGGAAAATCGTCGTGGCGCCGCCGCCAGTTGCTCACCGCCGCCCGGCGCACGCCCGCCAGGCGCGCGATGTCGGCCGCACTCACCGCCGCGTCGTCTGCCATGACGAGCACGATAGCCGACGACAGCGGTTTCCATCGTTTTGCTTGTTAACTCAGTCAACCAATGGTTTCATGGGGACATGGCCACCGAGCAGACCCGGTTCACCCTGCGCTACTCCGCGGGATCGGATCAAGGGCGACGACGCACCAACAACGAGGACTCCGTGTACGCCAGCGGGCGGATGCTCGTGGTGGCCGACGGCATCGGCGGCCAGCCGCACGGCGAAGTGGCCAGCTCGACCGCGGTCAGCGTGCTGGCCTCGCTCGACGCGGAGCTGCGCACGCTGGACCTCACCGCGCACAACCTGTCGAACCTGCTCTCCGACGGCGTCCACCGGATCGCCGGCCAGCTCGCCCAGGTGGCCGAGGAAACCCCCGCCACGCAAGGCATGGGCACCACCCTCACCACCCTGCTGTTCGACGGCACCCACTTCGCCGCGGCCCACGTCGGCGACTCGCGCGGCTACCTCCTGCGCGACGGCGAACTGCAGCGCATCACGCGCGACCACACCCTGGCACAGGCCCTGGTCGAAGACGGCACCATCAGCGCCGCCGACGCCGACCACCACCCGCGCGGCTCGATGCTGATGAAAGCACTCCTGAGCACCGGCTCGGCCGAACCGGACGTCTGGGAATTCACGCCGCGGGCCGGCGACCGCTACCTGCTCTGCTCCGACGGCCTCACCGCGGGCGCCAGCGAACCGGCCATCCAGGATGTCCTCGCCGACGGCACCCCGGAGGAAATCGTCCCGCGTCTCATCGCCCTCGCCAACGAGGGCGGCGGCCCGGACAACATCACCATCGTGGTCGCCGACGTCGTCCCGGCCTGAACCGGTTCGCGCAGGTCGGACCACCTGCGGAAGGCGAAAGGGCCATCCGGTATTCTTCCCCACGGAGGATTGGCCGAGCGGCCTAAGGCGCACGCTTGGAAAGCGTGTTGGGTTCACGCCCTCGCAGGTTCGAATCCTGTATCCTCCGCTGCAACACCACGAAGGTCCCAGCTTCGCAGAGGCTGGGACCTTCGTCGTTTCCCCGTAAATCCCTTGCCTGGCAACGATATTCCGCTGGCAGAATTCGTTCATGAACCACAGCGCAGCTCAAGAGTTCGCCGACCGCTGGGCCAAGGCTTGGAACGCCCACGATCTCGACGCACTGCTGGCCCACTTCGCCGACGACGTCACCTTCCGATCCCCGGTCGCGGTCCAGGTGATCGGCGGCGACGGCGTGATCCGCGGCAAGGCGGCGCTGCGCGCGTACTGGGCCGAGGGGCTGCGCCGGATTCCCGATCTCCGCTTCGAGGTCGTCGGCGTCTACGTCGGGCTCGGCGCGCTCGTCATCAACTACCGCAACCAGAAGGGCGGACTGGTCAACGAGGTCCTGGTCTTCGACGGCGATCTCGTCGTCGAGGGTTACGGCACCTACCTCGGCGACGACCCGAATCCGGCCGGCGCTCGCTGAACCGGGCGGCGGGCCGTCGCTGTCCGCAACCGGGGCAGGGGCTGGGATCGGCCGAACGGTCCTACCCGCTAGGCTTCGCCGCAGACTTCATCGCAGCCGTCTGGAGAGGTTTCCCGGTGTCACGAATACCGTTTTGACCTGGGCGTTGGCCGTCGCACACACACCGAGAACCCGCAGGTCAGAAGGCTGAAACGCGGGTTTCGGGCCCCGCGTGCGAACCCGAGAAGCCGACGCCCGACTGGCCCCGGATGCCCGACCGCGTCCGGGGCTTTGTCGATTCTCCCGTTCCCACTTACTTACCGAAGACACCTGATCACGCTAAGTTTGTATGTGGTCGTTTCAGCCCATGACGCACCGAGGAGCCCGCCCCCATGGCCGGAGTGGAAGAGATCCGCGCTGGTATCGCGCTCGCGAACGAGAAGGCGTCCGCGAGCATCGCCGCGCTGCAGCAGGCAGCGCAGGCACTCGAAGAAGCACAGCTGTCGCTGTCCCAAGCCACCCAGGGCAGCAGCCAGCACGAGGTGAACCAGGCGCACGGCCTGCTCGCCGAAGCGCTGCAAGGGATCACCGGCATGCAGAGCACCATCCAGGCCGGCATCTCGTCGGCCGATTCCTACTCGGCGCGGCTTTAACGCCGATGTCGGGGCTCGCCGAAATCCACCAGTTGCTCACCGCCGCGCGAGCGGGGGTCGGCGACGGGCGGGCGCACGCCGAGCGGGCGATGGCTCTGCTCGGCGACGCCCGGCGCGCACTCGTCGACGCGCAGGCCAAGGCAGATCCGTGGCTGCCGGGCCAGTTCGCGCAGGCCGACGAGGCGCTCGAACACCTCCTCACCCGTTTAGCCGCCGCCGACGATTTAGTGGGCGGATACCAGTCACGCCTGTAGGGATGAGATGGCCAGCAAGTCAGCCGAGCAACGCAACCGTGTGCAAACCGCTCTCGACCGGGTCCGGCACCAGATCGGGCTCGTGCTCGGGGCCGCGGCCGGCGCGCGCGAAATGGCCGAGGCCGAGGTGGCGCGGCTGACGCTGGAACAGGAGATCGTCCGGGTCGGCATGGACCACGCCGATCCGGCCCAGCAGACGGAGTGGGCGCGGCATCCGGCCGCGCACGAGGTGTTCGCCGCGCTCGGCGGCACCCGCACCGCCTTCTACACCGACTGGAGCGCCGGTCCCGGCGAACTGCGCGACCTCGTCGCCGCGCACGCGCCGGGTCCGGCCGGGCGGCCGCCGAGCGAATGGCTCGGCCGCGTCGGCACGAATTCCGGCGTCACCGCTCCCGGGTTGTGGCGAGTCGGTTCGGCCACCGCGGCCGGACGCGACATCTCGCGCACGTTCGACGTCGCCGTGCCGCTGCTGGACGAATCGCACCTGGCCATCACGTCCGCGCCGAAAACCCGGCCGGTGGTGGACGGGATCGTGCAGGGCCTGCTGATGCGCGTGCTGTCGGCGTTCGAGCCCGGCGCGGTGAAAATCCACCTGTGGGACGTCGGCCAGCTCACCGCGATCCTGCCGGACCTGTACCCGCTCAGCCGCACGAGCGCGCTGTCGCTGTACGACCCGACGCGGCTGGAGGATCTGCTCGACGAGCTCGCCGGGCACATCCGCCGGATCCACGCCACCGGCATGCAAGCGGGCCACACCTCGTTGCGGGAACTGCGAAAAGCCACCGGCCAGCGCTTGGAGCCGTACCGGATCGCCGTGCTGTACGGCAACGGCGAAACCCTCGACGCGGAACGCGCGCGCGACCTCAAACGCGTGGCCAGCGGCGCGCTCGCGGCCGGGATCTGCCTGATCCTGGTGGACGTGCCCACCGCGGTCAGCGCGTCGATCGAAACGCTCAGCCTGCTGGACGAACGCCGTGCGGTCAGCAGCATGACCGGCAGCGACCTGGTCGTGGACCTGGATCCGCCGATGCCGTCCGGTCAGGTGATCCGCGCGGCGAACCGCATCGCCGAAGCACTGATTTCGAAACAGGGCGGCCCACGGTCGTTCGCCGACCTGATGCCGGCCGAGATCGGCCAGGAGAGTTCCGCGCGGGAACTGCGCGCGCCGATCGGGTTCCACGAGGGCGAAGCCGTCGAAGTGGTGATCGGCGACGCCAGCCCGCACGCGCTCATCGGCGGCCCGAGCGGTTCGGGTAAAACGAACTTCCTGTACGCGCTGCTGGGAAGTCTCGCCGCGCGATACACGCCCGACGAGCTGGCGTTGTACCTGCTGGACTTCAAGGAAGGCGTCTCGTTCGCCGGTCTCGCTCCCGGTCGCAAAGACTCCAGTTGGCTGCCGCACGCGAAGCTGGTCGGCGTCAACGTCAATACCGACCGCGAATTCGGGTTGGCGCTGCTGCGCTTCCTCGCCGACGAATTGCGCCGCCGCTCCGCCGCGGCGAAGGAGCACGAGGTCACGAACCTGGCTGACCTGCGCGAACAGGATCCGAGCGGACACTGGCCGCGGATCGTCGCGGTGATCGACGAATTCCAGTACCTCTTCGCCGGACGCGACCAGGTCACCGCGCAAGCCACGCAACTGCTCGAAGACATTGCCCGCCGTGGCCGTTCGCAAGGCATCCATCTGGTGCTGGCCAGCCAGGACGTCGCAGGCATCGAAGCCTTCTGGGGCAAACCTGCGGTCTTCGAGCAGTGCACGCTGCGCATCGCCATGCCGAAGGCACGCCGCGTTCTCGCGGAAACGAACAACGCGGCGGTCTCCGCACCCAAGTGGCACGCGGTGATCAACCACGATTCCGGTGTCGCACACGGGAACCAGCTCGCGCACGTGCCGGATGCGAGCACTCGCAACGTTTTCGTGAACCTGCAGCAAAAGCTGTGGGAACTCTACGCTGGCCGATTCTCTCGGCCGCGCCTGTTCGACGGTGCGCATTCGCCGGTGCTGGAACAGTTCCCGGCGTTCCTGGAACTCAAGCCGAGCCCTCAGCCGAGGGCGATCCTGGGTCAGTCGATCGACGTCACCGAGGCCGCTTGCGGCGTCGAACTGCCTCGGGTACCGGGCCGGAACATCGCGGTACTCGGCGGGGCGACCGCGGAGGCCTTGTCCATTATGGACTCCGCCGCGCGATCGCTTTCCCGGCAACTCGAACTCGGGCAGGTCGAATTCCTGCTCCACTGCCCCATTGTGGCCAGCTCCCCGGCGGTCCTGGATTTGAAGAGCCGCCTGGAAGCTGAAGGCCACCTCGCAACGCTCACTGAAGACCTTTCCACCGAGCTGGGGTCGATCGTCGAATCGCTCTCCACGACGACGCCGCGCATCCTGCTGCTGTACGGAGTCGACGCCGCTTTGCCCTCGCTGGAGGCGAAGGCGGTCGGACAGCTGAAGAGCGGCCTCGACCACCTGCGTACGTTGCTGAAAAACGGCCCCGCGCACGGTGTGCACACCATCGGCTGGTGGCGCAGCATCGCGCGACTCAAGGACACGCTCGGCTTCGGGGGCACGGACGACATCGGAACCTGGGCCGCACTGGACGTCCAGGGCAACGAGCTGTCGCCGTTCGCCGCGGGTCAGGTCGTGCACTGGTCGCCGCGGCCGGGCCGGGCATTGTTCTTCGACCGCACCACGCACGGGGCGCCGGAAGTCATCATCCCGTTCCAGCGCCCAGAAACCGAGCCGACCGCGGGAGGCACGCCGTGACCGAGGGAACCCCCAGCCCCGCCATGCGGTACAAGGAAATCGTCGGCCTGGCCAGGGGTTCGGCGGACAGCCTGCGCGCGTGGGAACTGGCGCGAGCGGACGAAATCGAACGCCAACTGGCTGATGCGCATGCCGCGGTTGCTGCTGCGCAGGATCGCGAGGAGAAGACCCGGGAGCGCGCCAGCCGGTGGTGGAAAATGGCGCTGCACAATGTTTCGCGGCTGAATTTCGTTGAGGCGCTGGACGATCCGCAGCCGATTACTACGGCTCGGCCGCAGTATTTGGATCGGTATTTGGAAGAGGTTAAGCCTAGTTATCAGGAGCTGGTCCAGGCTGTGTTGGGGCTTGGCTGGCGGGCGAAGCGCTAGAGACAGCCCAAACCCGAACGGGTGAAAATTTCACTCTTTCGGGACGATCTGAAACGATACACCTCGCGTCAGTCCGTCTACCTGCAGTGATTACATTCAGTGATCACTTTGCTACAAACACCGACGGAGCACTTCGGGCATAATTCATACGTGACACAAGGCACAGTAGAGGCCCCTCAAGAGGACGCAGGGCAACGAGCCGAGATCGTGGAAGTTACGCCTCAGCTCGCCGAAAAATGGCTAAATAACATGGCACCAAACCGAGTGATCTCACGCGGTCGTGTCAAACACTACGCTGAACTAATGACGCAAGACCGGTTTCCGCTTAACGGCGAAACCATCAAGTTCGACAAAGATGGAAAGCTTCTCGATGGGCAACACCGGCTCGCCGCCATCGTGATGTCTGGAGTCACCAAGCTCATCTACGTTGCGTATAATGTTCCGCGCAGCGCGATTATTACTATCGACACAGGACGCAACCGCTCTTTCTCGGATCAGTTGCGAGTTGCGTATGAGTACCACCACAGTGCCCAGCTCAGTTCCCTGATCCGACTGATCTTCGAGTGGAACGAGACCGGATGGATCTCTCACAAGACCTTTCGGCAAATAGAGCCAGACGAAGCCAACGACTACATAAAAAGCAATCCAGACGTAGCAGACCTGCCTCAACGCATCAACGATTTCAATGGGTCAATGATTCATAGGATCATGGCTCGAAATCATTTCGGATTTCTTCTGTGGCTGTTCTCTCGAGTCAGCCCCGAGGATGCAAAAATATATCTGAGTTGTCTTGTTGATTGCATCGAACACTACCCCGGTGATCCTGCCCTAGTTCTTCGAAAACAGCTTCTCCTGATGCGAAGTGATCGCTACCGAAGGGTTAAGCGGAACATCGTCATCGGCCTAGTGATTCAGAACTGGGGAAAGTGGCGTGCACACCAGGAAGTCAAGCTCGTCCGCGTGCCTCCTGCCACCCAGCCTTGGGACGCGGGAACGTACCCGAAACCGCATTAGCAAATAGATTCGGATGGGTGTCAAGGACGATCCACGACACCCATCCGGAAACTTTTCGCGTTCTCAACATTAGGCGGTGGCGTGGCACCCGAAAACGGGGGACCCGGACTCTCGCCGGAATCACTGGAAAAGTATTCCCCAGAAGATTTCCGAGCTTACCTTTCCGAAATAAATGACAGACATCCAGAGAACTCCCGGGAAGTACTTCTGGCACTGGAACATCTGCCACCAGAGGACTTTGTTAATCATCACCTCTTAGGCCGACTTCCCTGGCTCTTTCAAACCTGGACACTTTATCGAAATTGGAAAACCGAACTAGCCAGAGGGCTGCAAGTTGACCCGCACGACATTATCGTCGTAGGGAGCTCAGCATTGGGTTTCAGCTTATCGCCAGACAAAAATTTCTCGGCTTTTCACAACGAATCCGATGTTGATGTAGCAGTGATCAGTATGCGTCATTTCAACCTGGCCTGGCAAGAGCTTCGCGACCTTGATCCGGCAGCTCGGCTACACCCGAGCATGCCCGAAACTGGCTATCTCAAGAAACATCGAGAAAGCTTAGTTTTCGATGGTTCGATTGCTACTGACAAAATCTTACCATTCATATCATTTGGTTATCAGTGGACGACTGAGCTGGCGCGTACAGCGAACCGCAAGCCGACCACTGGGCGTGATGTTCGTTGTCGAATCTACCAGGACAGCTCTTCACTGCGAAATTACCACGTCAAAAACGTGCAGAACCTGCGCCAGGAGATCTCTTCTGCGCATATTCGAGGTAGTAGCCTATAATGAAGAACACAGCCGATCTGTACCCGCAACGTTTTCTTGAAGTGACACATTACACCGTGTCATGGTTTTGGCGCAGGCTAAATGATGACGAACTGGATATGCGACCGCCCTTTCAGCGTAATCCAGTTTGGCAAGACCGCCAAAAATCTTACTTGATCGACTCCATTCTTCGAGGTTTTCCAGTCCCGGAGATCTACCTGCAGACAAGCGTCAGCGGAGATGGCGAGGAAATTCATGTAATCGTAGACGGACAACAGAGGATTCGCGCATGCCTGGAGTTCCTGACCAATAAGTTCGCGCTTGGAGATGAGTCCGACCACCTATCCGGATTAAAGTTCGACCAACTCACCAAGGAAGACCGGCAACGCGTCTACGAGTACAAATTTGTCGTTCGCGTACTACCGACTCTGCCACACGAACAGATTCGCGAAGTATTCGAGCGACTGAACCGGAACAACATTGCACTAAACCGGCAGGAAATACGTCACGCCACCTACTGGGGTGATTTTATCTCCTGCATGGAAGAAGTCAGCAGAAAGACATTCTGGGTAAATTCCGGTCTTTTTAGCAGCAATGATATTCGTCGCATGAAAGACGTCGAGTACGTCAGCGGCCTCGCCATCGGGATGTTATTCGGTCCCCAGAATAAGCAATCTGCATTGGATAGCTACTATGCCTCCTACGAACAGGAATTCCCGGATCGGAATCGAGTCGAGGACACTTTCAACTCCGTGATCGGCGAATTGGAACAACTTATCAACTGGCCCAATAAGCTGCGCTGGTCACGGAAGGTGGACTTCTACACACTTTTCCTGGCGCTCGCGAACAGGAGCTCCGAACTGCCGTTTGACAGAACCGAGCGTGAACTTATATCGACTCGCCTTAAGGAGTTCTCTGACCTTGTCAATAACCTAGTATCATTGAGCGACGATCATCTTTCCAAGATAGATGAAGTTGACGAACGAGCGAGGCTCTACGCCCGCAGCGTTCGCAACTCAAGTGACCTCAGCAGCAGACGGGCACGTATAGCTACGCTGGACGCCTACCTCCGAGGAAGGAAAGTTTCGTTTGAACCTCCACCGGCACGAAACCGCGATCCTTTGCTTTCGCTTCCTCCGACGGAGATTCTGATGTCACGCGGGACACCCGCTGATGAAGAGATCACCGAATGACCCAGGCATAGCATAGTACGGGTAGACCCGGGAAATGTGACGCGTCCGGCTCTACCCGTACTCGTAATCAAAGATAACTACGCCGTCCGGTGCAGCAACCGATCCAGCTGGTCGAGCACGTCGTTGGCGAAGTCGGCGAACGGATTCCCCGCCGAAGGCCGGAACCGGACCACCTGCGGATCATGGTCACTGGCCTGATCCGCGAACTCAGCATTCACATGCACCACGTCATAATCCACACCGCGCGGAGCAGCAGAAGCGAGGATGTGGTCCAACACCTGCGACTGTCCCTCGAACACATAGCTGTACCGCTCAGCCGGAGGCAGCGTCGCGATCAGGTCCGTCAACAACCCACCCGAAGTCAGCTTCGCCAACGCAGGCGAGAACTGGTAGTCGTTCAGGTCACCAGCCACCACGACGTTCGCTCGCGGGTCCGCGCCAAGCAGTTGCGCCACGAAGCCCTGCAGAACCGTCGCCTGCTTCTGTCGCTGCACCTCCGAGCTCCGCGTCGGCGGCTGGTAGCGGCCATGCGTCGGCTGGTCGCCGCCCTTGGAGTTGAAGTGGTTGGCCAGCACGAAAACTGTCCGGCCGCGGAACACGAACTCGCCGGCCAGCGGCTTGCGGCTGTCCTCCCACGCTTCATTGCCCGGGTCGACCCGGCCCGGCGACTGCGTCAGATGCGCCTTGCCGTGGTCGGAAACCACGCCCACCGAAGAAGTCGGGCTGCCACCGGGACGATCCACAAAGGAGACTCGCGACGGGTTGAACAGGAAGCCGACCCGGATGTTGCCGCCCGGTTGTCCGCCGTCCTCGTCGTTCACCGGGTTGATCTGCCGCCACTGGTACTGCGGGCCACCGGCGGCGACGATCGCGTCGGTGAACTTCTTCAGCGTCTCGTCCGCATCGACAGTGCCGTCGTCGGTCGCACCGCTGTTGTCCTGGATTTCTTCCAGGGTAACGATATCCGGCGTCGCGAGGTTGTCGACGATGCCGTGTGCGAGCTGCGCGTACTTGGTGTCCGAATCGGACGGTGCGAGGTTCTCGACGTTGTACGTCGCCACCGAAAGCTCACCCGGACGCTGCTTGCGCGTGGTTTCCCGCTGCAGCTTGTTGTCCTTCGCCGCACCCAGCTTCGACGCGAACAGCGTGTACCCGCCGAAGTTGCTGTACTCCACCGGACCGGACGTGACGCCGGTAAGCACGTCGCCGGTGTTGACCTTCGGAGCCGCCTGCTGCGAGGACGGGATGATCGACTGGACCTTCAGCACCCCGGTGTTGATCTTGTCGTACCCAAGGTACACAGTCCCGCCGCGCGGCGTCGGGTTCTGCTGCGGCTTCGTGGTCACGTAAAGCTCGCCGTACTTGTTGCTCGGGCCGACCACCCGCGCGTCAGAAACCTGGACGATCTCGCTTTCGTGCGATTCCCAGAAATCCAGTGCGTACTTCGATGGCTCGAGCGGCAGCGATTCGATGTTGCCGCCCGCGTTGGGAGCCAGCACATCCGGCACTTGGTCGGCCGTCAACACAGTGGGCGCAGGCAGCGGGTTGCCCGAAGAGTCGACCGTCCACTGTGCACTGGTCAGCTCGGTGAGCGACTGGTAGTTCGAGGTCGCGGGCGCGTCCGGGTAGTACTCCTTGACCTTGCCCTGCGCGGTGATCGCGTCGCCGACCGCCACCGCGGGAGTGGTCGATCCGGTGAACACGAACAGGCCCTCGCTGGTGCGCGGGTCGCTGTCCGGATGCGGGTCGGTGATCCAGAACCCGCGCGCCGAGCCGAAGCCGCGCACCGCGGTGACGATGCCGGTGACGTCCTCGACCTGCTTGTCCTTGAACGGCGAAATCCGCGTGGTGCCCTGGATGTCGTGGATCTTCGCCGGAACACCCGGCTCGCCCGGCTGAGTGCCGGTGGTCTCGCCCTTGGTGTTGGTGGGCGTCGGGTCGCCGACGGCGAAGTCCACGCTGTTGTTGTCGGTGTCGGCGAGCGTCGCCGCCCGAGCGACCGAGGTCGTGTTGGACGGCGCGGCGGCCGGTTCTCCTTCGCGGACAACGGCATCGCCGAAGCCGACGAGGTCCTTGACCCGGCTGTCCGCCGCGCAATCGGCAGCGGTCTTGCAGGTCAGCGGCGCGCTGTCGGACACGAGCGCGACCGTCCCGGCGGTCGCGGACATCGCGATGGCCCCGGTCGCGTCAGGCGTCGGCAGCGCGACCGTGCCGCCGCTCCCCTTCCCCTCCGCGACGAGGTAACGGCCCTTCGGCGCGACAGCTCCGGCGAGCGGCGTGACCTGCCACTTGCTCGACGCGCTCGCCGAACCTGGCAGGTACTGGACGCTGTAGCCGTCGAGCGAGACGGGCGCGCCGCCGTGGTTGGCCAGCTCGATGAAGTCGTTGGTCAGCGTGGCGCCGGAATTGCCGCCACCGCCGTAGACCTCGGCGATCAGGGCGTCCGCGCTGGGGGCCGCCGAAGCGGGCGCGGCCAGTCCGCCGAGCACGAGAGCTGCGGCGGAGACGGCAACCGCGCCTCTGGTCAGTCTTGCCCCACCGGCGCTGCGGCCCCCGGCGGGACGACGGGATATGGTCACCCTGAGTCCCCTCTGCATGTCAACGGTCGAGGCATCGTCCCCCGAACAAGCGAAGCAGAGGAAGACGAAAGGGCAACGATTCGTAACGAGCTGGAGGGATTTCCTCCTTTGGACGGGTTGACGCAATGATCACGCTCGTACTCGGCGGAGACGTCAACCTGCAGGGCCGCGCGAACCCGGAAACGGCGCTGGCCCCGTTGACCTCGCTGCTCACCGGCGCCGATGTGCGGTTCGTGAATCTCGAAGGACCGCTGTCCGGCTCGACCGGCATGGACATCCCGCACAAGCCGAACTGGCGGCATTCGCCGCCGGAGATGGTCGCCGCGCTGACCGCCGCCGAGATCGACGTGGTGTCCGTCGCCAACAACGTCACTTACCCGCCAGCCGCGGCGATGGCGAGCCTCGCTGTGCTGGACCGCGCCGGAATCGCGCACTGCGGCGCGGGCGCGAACCTCGCCGAAGCGCACGCGCCGGCGATCCTCGAACGACCCGGCGGCCGGATCGCGTTTCTCGCCTACACCTCGTTGTGCTGGCCGGTCGGGCAGGAAGCGACGGAAGACTCGCCTGGCGTCGCCGCGGCGGGCGCTTACACGTCGTACCAACCGGATCCGCGCGTCCTGGACGTCCCCGGCCGCCCGCCGATCGTGCACACCACGCCGGTCCGCCGCGACCTGGAGCTGCTGCTCGCCGACATCCGCCGCGCCCGCGCCGAGGCCGACCACGTCGTGGTGTCGATGCATTGGGGCATCCCCGGCGAAGAACTGACCGAGTACCAGGTGACCTATGCGCACGCGATCATCGACGCCGGCGCCGACCTGGTCGTCGGCCATGGACCGCACACCGTGCAGCCGGTCGAGGTCTACCGCGGCTGCCCGATCCTCTACAGCCTCGGCAACCTCGTCTTCGACTGGCCCGCCATGCGCGACCGGCACCGCGACGGACTGCTCGCCGGCTGCGTCGTCGGCGAGCAGATGCGGGTTGAATTGGTGCCAATCCGCCGCGACGAAGACAACGAATGCGTACCGTTGACGGGAGCGGACGCCGACGACGCGCTGCGGCGGTTTGTCGAACTGTCCGCGCGGCGCGGGACGAACGTGACGGTCAGTGATGGCTTCGCGACCGTCGAAGGACTTCGCGGCTAGACCGCTGGTCCCGTCGTCACCCGGACGGCGCATCTGCCTTAAATGCAGCTCAAGCCCGGGGTCGACCGGTACCGGGCGGGAGTACCTTACCGATGAGCACGGAAACTGTGGCCCAGACCACTTTCAGGCCGCACTCCGAGCTTACGGGTAGCACCCCGCGGGGGAGGCGACACGGTCACGTGGGGGTTGACCGTCGTCGAGTGCGCGGGTGCCACCACCGGAGGAAAACAGCCGCGGGCGCGGGACTTTCCGCTTCGCCCGCGACCGCGGCTCCACGGATTTGCCCCGGGGAAGCCTCGCGAGTGGCGAGGCGCCGCCTTGACCGCGCGGGGGAGCGCGGAAGGGGAGGAAGGCGGCCTGCCTCGCCACTCGTGAGCACTAGCCGTCCGGTCTCGTGAGCGGTTACGCCGGTGCTAACCGGTCCCGCCACTCACGAGCTCCGTCCACCACCCGCGCGCACATCTCGCCGTGGGTAAGCGGCAGGTAGTGCCCGGCCCCAGGCACGATCTGCAGCGCTCCGTCCTGGCAGGCAGCCAAAAACCGGCGTTCGCCAATGCGGAAGTGGTCGTGGCGGCCGTTGAGCAGAAGTACCCGCCCCGGGTACCGCGCGAGGTCGGCGACCGGATCCATCCCGGCGGCCGCTTCCATCACGTCGGGAATGACCTCGGACGCGATCCCCGCAGCGATCACCGGTTCGGCGACTTCCGCCGGAAGAACCCGGCGGAGCAGCCACGCACTGAAGGACGCACCGTCGTCCGCTGCCGTCGCCAAGCCGCGGCGCGCGAACCGGAAACCGCCGCGCAGCACCGAACTCGGCACGAGCGAACATCCGGCTCCCACCAGGGAAGCGACCCGATCCGGATGGCGCGCCGCGGTCGCGATCGAGACGTAGCCGCCAAGGGAATGCCCGACCAGAACCGCCCGGCCGCCGACCTCGTCGATGGCCTTGACGACCGCGTCCACCGCGCCATCGAGGGTGAACCGTTCCCCGCGTCGCGTCCCGTGTCCAGGCAGGTCGGGCGTGGCGATTCGGCCGCGGGCCAGGCGTTTCTGCTGTTGCCAACACGCCCCGGACAGCCGGATGCCGTGCACGAAAACCACCGGCAGAACGTCGCTCATGTCTCCACCTTCCCGCCGAATGCAACGGACCGTTGCATTCGCAGGTCTACCACGGCGACGAGACCAAATGCAACGCACCGTTGCAAACCTGGCTAGGATCAGGCCATGGACCGGACCGCCTCCCGCCCGCGCAAGGCGGACGCCATCTTCTCCGCGACCCTCGCGCTGCTGGCCGACCGCGGTTACGACGCACTGACGATCGAAGCGGTAGCGGCGCAGGCCGGAGTGCACAAAACGACGATCTACCGCACGTGGGCGACCAAAGACGAAGTCCTCGCCGACGCCCTGGTCCAGGCCCCGGAATTGACCTTCGCGATCCCCGACACCGGCTCCCTGCGCGGGGATCTCCTCGAACTGGCGAAGCAGATCCACCGGCTGCTGTCCGATCCCGCGAACCGGCGCATCATCACGGCCGTCGTCTCCGCGCTGCCGGACCGTCCCGCCACCGCCGCGGCAGCCGGACGCTTCTTCGCCGACCGCCTCGGCCGCGAGCAGGCCGTCTTCGATCGAGCCCACGACCGAGGCGAACTAGCCGACACAGCGGATTCCGAGATGGTCATGGATCTACTGGGCGGGAACCTCTGGTTCCACACCCTGATCCGCGCGAAATCCGCCGACGACGCCTACCTCGAACGACTTGTCGACACCGTCCTCACCGGCGTCACCCGCTGATCAGTACGGCCGATCCCCGACGATCGCGACGCGCTCCGCGATCCGGACGTGCGGGTGGTAGTCGTTGACGGCGTAGTGCTGGGTCGCGCGGTTGTCCCAGAACGCCACCGAATCCGGCTCCCACCGGAACCGCACCTGGAACTCCGGCGTGTGCGCCTGCAGGAACAAATACCGCAGCAGCCGGTCGCTTTCGGCGCGGTCCAGGCCGACGATGTGCGTGGTGAAGGCCTGATTCACGAACAACGTCCGCCGTCCAGTCTCCGGATGGGTCCGCACCACCGGGTGCTCGACCGGCGGGTACGCGTCCTGCCACTGGGCCAGCAGATCCGGGTCGGTGAAGCGGTCGAAGCCGGGGATGAAGTCGTGCACCGCGGTGAGGCCGTCGATCCGCTCGCGCACGTCGGCGGGCAGGTTGTCGTAGGCGGCGGCCATGTCGGCCCACATCGTGTCGCCGCCGATCGGCGGGACCTCGACCAGGCGCAGCACCGAGCCGAGCGCCGGATTCGGCCGCCAGGTGACGTCGGTGTGCCAGATGTTCTCGTACCCGGGCATTCCGGCGGTGCGGGTGAACCGCACGACCTGGTCGGAATCTCCCCGCGGGATGAACGGGTTCGTTTCCAGTTCGCCCCAGTTCGCGGCGAACGCGCGCTGCTGCTGCGACGTGATGTGCTGGTCGCGGAAGAACAGCACCTTCCACTCCAGCAAGGCGCGGTTCAGCTCGGCGCGCAGCTGCGGCGAAACCGGCGCGCCGAGGTCCACTCCGGATATTTCAGCGCCGATCACCCGTCCGAGGGGACGCAAGGTGAACAGCTCGTACGGAGCTTCGGCACCGGAAAGCCGGTGCAGCACGCGCGGGCCTTCGAGGATTCCGTCGTCCGGCGTAACGGACGAGCGCAGGCGGGCAGGCAGGTCTACAGACATGGCGGTACTCCCGGAAGAATAGGTGAATTCGGCTGTGGCAGCGGAAAATCGCCTACGCGGGAGGAGAGCCGAGACGACCGCGACGCTTGAGGAGAGCGGCCACTCCCTCGCCGTCCGTCCGTGCCGGGGCACGGCCGGCTAGCGGCACTTCCCGGTTCTCTGGCATGACTCCAATTCTGGCGGTGCGGGGAACGCCCGGTCAAGGATCCCCACGATGTGGAATCGTCGCACGCCCGGCCGAGTGACCCGGGCCGCCTCGATGGGGTTAGATCTGTCCAGAGGGTGGCGGGCCGCGGTTCGCGCTCTCCCGGAAGCGGAGGTCCCGATGGCAGGTTCGACGAGCGAGCGGCTCAACGCCGCCGCGGACGCGCTCGATCGAGCGGCTGCCGACGCGGACCGCGCGGCGGGCCGGTTCGCCGAAGCCCGCCTCGAATCGACGCCATGGGGGATTTCCGCGCCCGCACGGGAAATCGCCGCCCGGTGGGAGGCCGCGCTCGCCGCGCGGGACGTCGACGCGCGCATCCTGGGCGACGCGACGTCCGACCTCGCCGGCCAGCTGCGGATGGCCGCCCGCGGCCACCACCACCGCCCGACGATCGCGACGGCGCTGCTGAGTTGATGCCGTTCCTCCACCCGGCGCTGGACAACGCGGCCGCCGGGCTTGCTTCATTGGGCGCCGCGGCCGCCGTGATCGGCGCACCGGACCCGGTCACCGCGCTGCGGCAGATCGACTGTTCCCCGCAGACGATCCGCGAATCGGCGCGCACGCTGTCGGGCGGCCGCGACGTTCTGGTCATGGCCCGCCTGGAGTTCGAACGCGGGGCGCACAGCGCGGAACGCAAATGGGGCGGCGAACCGGCCGCGCAATTCCGGGGCAGCGCCGACGAACTGGATGCGCACTACCGCCAGGCCGCCGAAGCCGCCGCACGCACCGCGTCCGTTGGCTTGGATCTGGCGGATCTCCTTGACCGGCTGGCGGATCAGACCGCGGCGCGGGTCATGCTGATCGCGGAAGGCGTGTCTTCGGCAGCTGTCGCGCTGCTGGCCGGAGACCGATCCGCGGAACCGGCGGTCCGAGAGGCGTGCGGAACGATCGCCGAAGCGGTCGCTCGCGGCGTCGCGACCATAGGAGAGGCAACGACTTTCCTCGACGCCTTCGGAACACCGGTGCTGCAGGAAGAAAACTAGCGAGTCGCGGTCACGAATCCGCCGCGCGTGCTGTCCAACGGCTCGCGTCCGTACTGGACGGCAAGTTCCGCTATAGTAACGGTTTCCGGCCGCCAGCCGTGCTCGGCGAGCCACTCCGGAGCGTCTCCGGCAAGACCGCCGAGCCAGAGCGCCGTGACCTCGCCGCCGACGTTGCGCGCCTGATCCAGCAACCCGTCCCGTTCGCCGTCCGGCCGATGCTCGAACGAAATCCGGCTGCCGGGCGCGGACAACTCGGTGACGGTCGTCAGCAGCCGCTCCGCCTCGTCCCGGCTGAGGTAAATCAGCAGACCCTCGGCGAGCCAGACCGTCGGCTGTTCCGGGTCGAATCCCTCGTTTTTCAAGGCAGCGGCCCAGTTATCCCGCAGATCCACCGGGACGGCCGTGCGCTCGCACCGGGGCCGCGCACCTTGTTCGGCCAGCACTGCTTCCTTGAACGCGAGCACATCCGGCAGGTCGACCTCGAACACCCGCGCGCCGTCCGGCCAGTCGAGCCGGAACGCACGAGCGTCGAGACCGGCCGCCAGAAGGACCGTCTGCGTCCCGCCGGAAACGAAGTCGTCGAAGAACCGGGTGCGGATCGCGACCTGTTGCGCGAACACCATCCCGAGCCGCGAATCCCGCTCTTTGCCTTCGAAGATCGCGCGCCCGGCATGGAAGAACGCGCCCGCGTAAGGATCCTCGAACAGCCGGTCCGGCCGCCCGCTCTCCAACGCACGAAGCCCAGCCACCCCAACCGCGGTCTTGCCGACCGGCGGAAGCTCTTCGCTCATGAGCCCACGCTACTTCGGCATCAGCGCTTGGATCTCCTCGACCAGCTGCCGCACCTTCTTTTTGTCGGACGAACTGTAGTAAAAGGTGCACAGATCGGCCTTGTCGCCACCCGACGCAGGGTTCTCGATCACCGCCGTCGACGCCCCGGTCACCTTGAACTTGAGACACCCCGGGCTGAACGCGCGGGGTTCGATGTTGCTGACCCCGCTGATCCTGCTGACCCTGAAACTGTGCGTCTTGTTCGCTCCGAACAGCCCGTCCTTGATCGCGGCCTTGATCGTGACCTGCTTGCCGCTGAACGTGAGCGACCGACGCCGGGCATAGATGTACAACGCGCCACCTCCGGTACGGGGACCAGCTACCGGAAGGTCAAACGAACGAACCCCGGCCGGAGTGCCCGGTCGGGGTTCGTTCGTTCAAGAGCGGTGGCGGTGGGATTTGAACCCACGGACGGGATTAACCGTCACACGATTTCGAGTCGTGCTCCTTCGGCCGCTCGGACACGCCACCGCCGAGAACAATACCGGACCCCCTTCGCGGGGTGCGGCGGGGGTTACTCGGCCCCGGGCCGGCGGTCCGCGAAGTACGCCTCGAGCAGGGCGGCGCAGTCGTTTTCGAGCACTCCGCCGAGGACTTCCGGCCGGTGGTTGAGGCGGCGGTCGCGCACGACGTCCCACAGCGACGACACCGCGCCCGTCTTGGGCTCCCAGGCCCCGAACACCAGCCGGGCGACGCGGGCGAGCACGAGCGCGCCGGCGCACATCGTGCAGGGCTCCAGGGTGACCGCGAGCGTGCAGCCCTCGAGCCGCCAGCCGTCGCCGAATTCGCGGGCCGCCGCGCGCAGTGCGAGGACCTCCGCGTGCGCGGTGGGGTCAGCCAGCTCGACGCGCGCGTTGCGGGCCGCGGCCAGCGGACGTCCGTCCGGATCGAAGACGACCGCGCCGATCGGCACGTCGGCACCAGGAGCGCGGGCCGCGTCCAGCGCTGCCCGCACGGCCTCGATGTCGTCCGGCCGTCTCAGAGCTGGTCCAGCAGTTTCGAGAACTCGGCCTCGAAGCCGCACCGCTGGGCGATCATCTGGAGCTGCTCGTCCGGGTAGAGGTCGACCTCGCCGACGATCACCTCCAGCTCGCCGCCGGGAAGGCCGAGGTCGGCCAGGATGTCGAGATCGCCCTCGGGCCAGACGGCGTCGTCGTCCTCGTCGGGCGGGTCGACGCGCAGCACGTCGAGGACGTCCGCCGCGATGTCGTAGTCGAGCGCCGCGGCGGCGTCCGACAGCAGCAGCGACGGTCCCCTCGGGCTCGGCCGGACGATCACGAAGAACTCGTCGTCGACGGCCAGCAGGCCGAACGCCGCCCCGGTCGACCGGAGCTTGCCCAGCTCGGTGATCGCCGCGTCCAACTCTGTGAGCGCCGAGGAATCGAGCGCACTGCACCGCCACCGACCGTCTTCACGGACCACAGCTATCGCGAAGCCCGTGACCGGCTCTTGCACCGCCATGCGCACACCGTATTCCGCCTCGCTGGCGAACGCACGCACGGTGCGCCCGAAGCGTGCGAGGTGCCACTATCGAGCCATGACCGGACCCACCGACCTCCCCACCCTGCCCGGCAACCGGCACGCCGGGCTGCTCGACGCCGCACGGCAGCTGCAGGACCGCACTGTCGAGCTCCGCCGCGCTGTGCACCGGCACCCTGAACAGGGCTTGCAGCTGCCGCGCACCCAGGCGGCGATCCGCGCCGCGCTGGCCGACCTGCCGATCGAACTCACCGACGGCCGCTCCACGACGTCGCTCACCGGCGTGCTGCGCGGGGCCCGTCCCGGACCGGCCATTCTGCTGCGGGCCGACATGGACGCGTTGCCGCTGACCGAGGACACCGGCCTGGAGTTCTCGTCCGAGATCGACGGTTCGATGCACGCCTGCGGGCACGACACGCACGTCGCGATGCTCGCCTCCGCGGCGCGGCTGTTGTCGGAGCGCGTCGACGACCTGGCGGGCTCGGTGGTGTTCATGTTCCAGCCGGGCGAGGAGGGCCTGCACGGCGCGCGGCACATGATCCACGAGGGCGTGCTGGACGCGGCCGGCACGCGCGTCACGCGAGCCTTCGGCCTGCACACGATCGCCAACAGCCCGAGCGGCGTCCTGCAGGTGCGCGGCGGGCCGATGATGGCCTCAGCCGACACGTTCAGCGTCGAGGTCACCGGCCGCGGCGGCCACGGTTCGGCTCCGCACGACGCCATCGACCCAGTCCCAGCCGCGGCCGCGATGGTCAGCGCGCTGCAGACGATGGTCACGCGCCGGATCAGCGTCTTTGACCCGGCAGTGGTCTCGGTGACCCGCATCGTGGCCGGAACGACGACGAACATCATCCCCGAGACGGCGGTGCTCGAGGGGACCATTCGCACCCTGTCGGAGACGACGCGGTCCTTCGTTCGCGAGGAACTGCCGAAGGTGTGCGAGGCGGTCGGAGCGGCCCACGGATGTCGCGTGTCGGCCGGAGTGGACCCGGGCTACCCGACGACGGTCAACGACCCGGAGGTCGCGGCTGAGGTGTTGTCGCTGGGTGCCGACGTGCTGGGCGCGGAGAACGTCGAGGAGCTGACCACGCCGATCATGGGCGCGGAGGACTTCTCGTATGTGCTGCAACGGGTTCCGGGCACGTTCGCGTTCATCGGGGCGCGGGAGCCGGGGGCGGATCCGGCGACCACGGAGGACAACCACTCGAACCGGGTGAAGTTCCACGAACCAGCGATGGCCGCTGGGGTCGCTATGTACACCGCGTTCGCGTTGGACGCCCTGCGCTGAGGGTTCCGGCACGCCCCTTCCGCCGGGGCGTGCCGACTCGCCCGGCTTGCGCGCAACGCGTCGGCCATCCGCCCGCGGCACCTAGTTCTGCCAGGTCGGACCGCCCTTCAGCGCGGATCTAGGACGCACATCCCAAAGATCAGGACGATTGTCCTGGCTACCCTCGTGTTACCCTCCGACTGTCGAGACATCATATATCAGATCGGATCTGCTCGTGGCGTTCGAGAAACAGCGACAGCGACTCGCTGGTGTGGTGGCGATCCCGGTGACCCCGTTCACCGCGG
The DNA here is from genome assembly GCF_053587275.1 of Amycolatopsis sp. NPDC003676. Lineage (NCBI taxonomy): Bacteria > Bacillati > Actinomycetota > Actinomycetes > Pseudonocardiales > Pseudonocardiaceae > Amycolatopsis > Amycolatopsis sp. NPDC003676. The sequence goes on along the minus strand of NZ_JBSFNS010000007.1, from coordinate 125,194 downwards.
CCGGAGATGTGGACGCCGAGACGTACGAGCGGTTAGTCGAACGGCTCGTGCTGAGCGGCGTCGAGGTCGTCACGCCGAACGGCAACACCGGCGAGTTCTACGCGCTCGACGAGCAAGAAACGCGACAGTGCCTCGAAGTCACCACGAAGGCCGCGCGCGAGGCGAGCGTCCTCGCTGGCGTCGGCCATGACGTGCGTACAGCCGTGAAGGCCGCGAAGCACGCGCGCGCTTCCGGAGCGGACATGGTGATGATCCATCAGCCCGTGCATCCGTACGTCTCGCGCGCGGGCTGGATCGACTACCACCGCGCCATCGCGAACGAAGTGCCCGAGCTCGGGGTTGTCCTGTACGTGCGCAACCCCGCCATCGAAGGTTCAGACCTGGCACAGCTCGCCGACGCCGCGCCGAACGTGCTCGGCGTGAAGTACGCCGTGCCGGACCCAGTGCGCTTCCGCACCGTCGCGCGCGACGCGGGGTACGAGCGCTTCGTGTGGATCGCGGGCCTCGCCGAACTGTCCGCCCCTGGGTACTTCGCAGTCGGCGCGACGGGCTTCACCTCCGGCCTGGTGAACGTCGCGCCGCAAATCTCGCTCGACCTGTTCCGCCACCTGCGCAACCACGACTTCGCCGGAGCGATGGAGATCTGGGACCGCATCCGCCCGTTCGAGCAGATGCGCGCCGCGGAGGGCAACGCCAACAACGTCAGCGTGGTCAAGGACGCCCTCTCCCAGCTCGGCCTGTGCCGCCCCGACGTGCGGCCGCCGAGCAGGCTGCTGACGGCCGCGGAACGGGACCAGCTGTTCGAAATCCTGTCCTCGTGGGGGCTTTCGTAACGCGTCAGGCAAACACCGGCGGGAGGTCGAAAGCCGGGAAGACTTCCGGACCGAAGGTGGTCACCTCCGCGACGCGGCCGCCGTCCAGACGCAGCGTCACCAGTCCGAAGGCCCGGAACTCTCCGACTGCGCGCGCGTACGTGGCGAGCGCAGGGAGACCGTTCGCGCGCGTCTCGACAACGCGGAACTCGGCAGCGTCGCCGCCATGCAACGCCGGTGCCCAGCCTTCGAGCACTTCGGCGCGTCCCGCGTACCACGTCGGCTCCGGTCCCATATGCCCGCCAGCGCCAGGCGCGTGGCTGCAACGCACGTCTTCGCGCAACAGTTCAGCGAAGGCCGCTTCGTCGTGCTCTACGAGCGCCTTCACGTACTTCGCGACGACGGCGCGTTCCTCGTCGCTTGCGGACGCCGATGCCCACTCCGTACGTCGCGTAGGCAAGTGCTCCTGCAACTCGGCCCGCGCGCGCAACACGTTGCTGTTCACCGACGCAGGCGTCGCACCGAGCGCTGAAGCCGTTTCGCGCGCAGACCAGCCGAGTACGTCGCGAAGCACCAACGCAGCCCGCTGTCGCGGCGAAAGATGCTGGATGGCTGCGAGGAACGCCAACTCCACCGTCTCGAGTGCGACGACGACAGCGTCCGGCTGAAGCGCGCTGTCCGGCGCAGGCTGCAACCACGGCACCGCGACATCGGGGCGCGGCGCGAGGTCGGAGTCGTGCGTGACCGGAAGATCGAGTGTCGGCAGCTCGCGCGGGTGTGCGTCGAGGTGGTCGAGACACGCGTTAGTCGCGATCCGGTACAACCACGCCCGCAGGCTCGCGCGGCCCGCGTACGTCGAACGGCCGCGCCACGCGCGCAGCAGAGTCTCCTGGACCAGGTCTTCCGCCTCGTCGAACGAGCCCAGCATCCGGTAGCAGTGCACCCGCAGCTCGTGCCGGTACGGCTCGGTCTCGCTCGCGAAGTCGGTCATCTGTTCAACCATGTCCGATAAGACGGCCGGGCACCGGAAAACTCAGCAAACCCCAGCTCAACCAGGGTGTGGCGGAGGTTACTCGCGCGTTAAAAGCGCGTCAGCACGACCGGCCGGACCGTCAGGGGCCCGTTTCCGGGACGTTCCGGCGCGGGGTCGGCGCAGTGTGCTGGCGATGTTCGCCGCGATCGACATCGACCGGAGGTAACCGTGACGCTCAGCGAGCTGCTCCCGAGTCTCGGCTGCGAGGCCGCCGACCACCTAGAACCGGGGCTCTGGCCGCAAGGCACGAGGCTCGGCGAAGGCGGTGAGCTGCTCTTCGCCGGCGCGCCGGTCAGTCACCTGGCCGCGCGCTTCGGTACGCCCGCCTATCTCCTCGACGAGGAACAGGTGCGCGACACGGCCCGCGCGTACCGCCGTGCGCTGCCGGAGGCCGACGTCGCCTTCGCGAGCAAGGCGCTCTGTACGCGGGCAGTGTTGCGTTGGGTCGCCGAAGAAGGACTGTCGCTCGACACGTGCTCCGCCGGTGAGATCGCTGTCGCGCGCGCTGTCGGCTTTCCTGCAGAGCGCATTCTGTTGCACGGCAACGCGAAAACGCCCGAAGACCTGAAAGCCGCGCTGCAGTACGGGGTCGGCCGCATCGTTCTCGACTCCCTCGACGAAGTAGAACAACTCGGCACCCTCGCACACGGCGCGCAACGCGTCCTCATCCGCGTTACGCCCGGCGTCAGCGGCGACACACACGCTGCGATCACGACCGGCACCGAAGGACAGAAGTTCGGCTTCTCGCTACGCCCCGACGTACGAGACAACGTCGATCGCGCTGTCGCAGCAGTACTTTCGCAGCCGAGCCTGCAACTGACCGGACTGCACTGCCACATCGGCTCGCAAGTGTCCCGCGTGGACCGTTACGAAGAAGCCGCGCGAAAGATGGTCGAAGTGCTCGTCCGCATTCGCGACCAATACGGAATCACCTTGCGCGACTTGGATCTCGGCGGCGGACACGCGGTGCCGTACGCCGACCGCGAAGCGTCCTTCGACCTCGACGGCTACGCACGCCGCCTCCGCGTCGCCCTGGGCTACGAGTGCTCGTCACGCGACTTCCCGCTGCCACGCCTGACAATCGAGCCCGGACGCGCGATCGTCGGACCGGCGGGAATCACGGTGTACCGCGTGTGCGCCGTGAAACGCGGCGCGCGCACCTTCGTCGCTGTCGACGGCGGCATGAGCGACAACCCGCGCCCCGCACTGTACGGCGCGCGCTACACCGCGCGTCTCGTCGGCCGTCGCACGAAGGCCGCGCGTACGCCGATGACGGTTGTCGGACGACACTGCGAGTCCGGTGACGTACTGGCGGACGTCTGCCTGCCCGACGACATCCACGTCGGCGATCTGCTGGCCGTACCGTGCACCGGCGCGTACCACCACTCGCTGGCGTCGAACTACAACCTCGTCGGCCGCCCACCACTCGTCGGCGTACGCGACGGACACGCGACGCTCCTCGTACGCCGCGAAACCGAAGAAGACCTGCTTCGCCGCTGCTAGCTCTCGATGGTCTGACCGTCGCGGGCAACGGCGCCGCGCGTCAGACGTCGCCCGGCGAAGAAGTCACGGCAGGCACGTTGCACGGCAAACATCAACGGGAAACCCACGAGGATCGCTACGACGCCAATCACCGCGACACCGCCGATGCCGAACACAGTGGTCTCTCCGGCGTCAGGCTTCGCGTACGCGATCGCCGCGAGCACGAGTACCGCCAGGAAGAACACGCCGCCAACGAACGGCAGTAAGCCGCGAAGCAGGAAGTTGCGCACGCTCGACAACAGCGTCCGGCGAAACACGCACACGCACGCAAGCGCCGTCACCGTGAACTCGATCGCGATCGTGAGCCCGACCGCGTCGACCGAATCCGCGAGCACGTTGCGGCTCCACAACGCCAGCAGCACATACAAAGCGAGCGACACCAACCCAAACGCCCAAGTCGTCACCGACGGCGTCTGATACTTCGGATGCACGCGGCCGAACACCTTCGGCAACGCGCCGTGGCTCGCCATCGACAACGTCGTGCGCGCGGCGGGCATGATCGTCGCCTGACTCGTGGCGGCACCGCTGGTCAGCACCGACACGATCAGCAGCACCCCCATGACCTTCCCGAAACCGGACGTTCCGAACACCGCTCCGCCCAACCCGGCGAGCACGTCCTCGGCGTTCGCCTCGTTGGCCAGCCCGATCCCGTGCTCGCCGACGCCCGCGAAAGCCAGCGCGGCGACGGTCACCAGCAGGTAGTTGAGCACCAGCAGCACGGTCGACAGAATCGCCGCCCGACCCGGAGCGTGCCGCGGATCCGCCGATTCCTCGTTCACCGAAAGCGAACTCTCCCAGCCCCAGTAGATGAAGACCGCGAGCAGCACCGCCGACACCGCCGTCCCGACACTGACCCCGCTCGGCCACAGCCAATCCCACTGCGGCGTCGTCGCCTGCGGGCCCGCAGTGCCGCTGTAGACGCGCGTAAGCGCTACGACGGAGAAGATCACCAGGACGGCGAGTTCGATGCCGAGGAGGACCCACTGCGCCCGCGCGGACACCTCGATGCCGCGGTAGCACAGCCAGCACAACGCGAGCAGCCACGCGCAGCCGATCGCCGTCGTCACCGCGCGGTTGTTCGCGAGGTCGTCTAGACCAAACAGCAGCAGCGTGTACCGGCCGGTCAGCGCCGACTGACTGCTCATCACCAGCAGCTGTTCCACGAGGACGACCCAGCCGGTCATCCAGCCGACTCGACTGCCGAACGCGCGGGTGGCCCACGTGAAGTTGGTGCCGCAATCGGGTTCGGCCGCATTGAGTTCCCGGAAGGCAAAGGCGACGAACAGCACCGGGACGAACGACAGCAGCACGAACGCGGCGGCCTTGAACCCCGTTCCGGCGAGCACGATGAACCCGAGCGTCGCCGCGATCGAATAAGCCGGGGCGGTCGACGACAAACCGATCACCGTCGAAGACACCATGCCCAGCGCGTTCGAGCGGAGCCCCTTGGCCGGCACCACAGGCGCGGCGACGGCTTCAGTCATTGGAATATTCCTCCTCAAGATCGGCGGTCCGCGACCGTACCCGGCGTTTGCCCGAGCCAGAACGGCGGCGTGCGGAGCGCGCATGTCCGCCATCTGGAGAAGAAAACGGGAAAGGGTCTCCTGCTCTCCGGCTCCTGCCGATACGCTGCGCGTCTGACGAATCACATGCCGAAACACAGGGAGGGACGGCATGGGTGACGAAAACCGTACGAAAATCGAGGAACCGCGTGCTCCGAGAGCGCTAGACGCGACCGACCGGACGCTCATCACGCTGTTACAGGAAGACGGCAGGGCGTCGTTCACCGCGCTGGCCAAGGCGGTGGGTCTTTCGGAAGGCGCGGTGCGGCAGCGAGTACAGCGGCTGCTGCGAGAGGAAATGGTGCAGATAGTCGCCGTGACCTCGCCGGAGCACGTCGACCTGACCCGAAGGGCCATGGTCGGCATCACGGTGGACGGAGACGCCCGCGAAGTGGCCCAGCAACTGGCCAAGGTCGCCGACGTACACCAGGTGGCACTCTGCTCGGGCCGCTTCGACCTGCTGGCGGAACTGCTGTGCCGCGACGACGACCACCTGCTGTCCGTACTCGGCGACGAGGTACGGCCAATCGCGGGAGTCGTCGCGACGGAGCTGTTCGTGTACCTGAAGCTCGCGAAACAGGACTACTCGTGGGGAAGGCTGACTGCCTGACCCGCGGGCCGGTTTCGCGGCCGGGCCCATGGCTGGCTTCGCGGCTGGGTTGCGGCTGAGTGCATGGCTGGCGTGCTCAGGCTGGGTTCTCGGTGGGGTTCTCGGTCTGAGATGCGCGGCGGCCCGGGTTCTTCCACCTGGCGCGGACGGACTGTGGTTTGGCCGGGTTTCTTCGGCTGGGCGAGGGCCTGGCCGGGTTCCTGAGCTGGGCTTGTGGTCTTGGTCCATGGGTTGGAGCACTCGGTTTGGCTGGGCTTTCGGTCCCTGGTCCCCGGACTGAAGCACTCGGCTTGGGACATGCCCTCAGGCTGACGGTGTCGGTCCGGACAGGACTGATGCCCCGGCTGCGTCGGCTTGGCTTCGCGGACTGGATCGGGCCGGTCCCCGGAGCTGGCTCCGTCTGGTTCCTGAACTGGACTGGACCACCGGGCACGGTCCCCGGACTGCCGCCCCGGCTGGCGCTACTGACGTGCCTTGACTGGCCCAATGGGCCGGACCAAGGCACGGTCCTCGGACCGCCGATCCCAGCTGGTGTCCACGAGCTGGATCAGCCGAGTTCGGGTTCGGACCGGGCGGGGATCGGTCCAAGCGCGGGTCCGGGCTTCGGGGCTCCGGCACTGGCTTCGGAACTCCGGTTCCAGCATCAGCGCTGGTTGCGGCTTCGAGAGTCGGACATGAGTGCTGGCCCCGGCAACGGGCTCCGGCCCACACGCGAGTTCCAGCACGGATCCCAGCCCCACTGCTGGTCCAGCAACGACGCTGGCCAGCACGGGTTCCCCCACCCCGACGACCGTTTCCAGCAACGACGCTGGCGCGGCACCCGGCCTGGCCAGTGGCAGCAGGCTCAGCCGCCAGTTCCAGCAACGAGGCCAAACCGTCGACGAAGCAGGTTCAGCCCCATTTCCGGCAACGACGCCGGTCCCGGCATCACCCGACGTCGCCCGTCGAAGACGTCGACCCCGGCACCACCCGACGTCGCCCGTCGAAAACGGAGACGTCGACCCCGGCAACGGGCGTCAGCCCGAGCCACCGGCATCCGTGCCGACCAGGCACGGGACTCCGGCCCAAGCACCGGTTCCAGCAACGGCCCCGGAATCCCGCCCAGCATCGACGCTGGCCCGCCTCCGGTCGCACACCGACGTTCCCGGCCCCAGTCCCCGGCACGGGAACGCTCGCCGATTTCCGCACGGCAGCCTTGTCCCACTCACCGGGACGGCACCGGTCTCCAAAAAATGCACCCGAGACCGGCGCTCACCCCCGACCGAATTCGGTACCACCCACTGCGAAGCTCCGAGCCGATACCTATTACACCCTCTTCCCCGATTAGACCGACTGGCCGAAGCCATCAGTTTCGCTAATGCCCCCGAACGGCCGCACGAGTCGAATTTGCCTACTGCGCAATCGGAATAACGCGCCCTGGATTCCGTATCGACCTTCGGCCAACAAGTCGGTTCCACAATCTCCAGTCGCCATGCCTGTCTTCCGCAATCCCCGAGCCGCGGCGACCTTCCGCGAACCCGAGCCACAGGTCCGCCTTCCGCAATCCCACAGCCACCGCAGCCCGCCTTCCACAACTCCAAGTCACGGCGTCCGCCTCCCGTCACCTCCAGCCACGGCGTCCGCCGCCCGCAACCCCCTCAGCGACCGCGTTCGCCTTCCACAGCGCCCATCCCCTGCGTCCGCCTCCTGCAATCCATCAGCCACCGCGGCCGCCTCCCGCAACCCCCAGCCACCGCGGCCGCCTCCCGCAACCCCGAGCCGCCGCGGCCGCCTTTCGCAATCCGTGAGTCGCCGCGGCCGCCTCCCGCGTCGCTCAGCCGCCGTGTCAGCCTTCCGCGAACCGCGGTCGCCAGCCGCAATTGCCGAGCAGCCAACCGGCGCGGCCTATCCGCCCAGCAGAAATTCCCGCGGAGCCAGTGCCCGATCGACCACCCGCGCCTCGCCGATCTCGCCGTAGAAGCTGCGTTCCACCTTGCCCCGGTACGACGACGCGCCGACCAGCCAGCCGCCGCCCGGGTTGGCCAGGCCGATCGCCGGCGTCTTGGGGTTGCGCAGCAGCGGGCAGCCATCGACGTACAGCGTGCTGCGCCACCCGTCGTTGACGACCGCGACGTGCCACCACTTCGCCAGCGGCAGCTCGTGCCCCCAGTTGGTCGAGATCCCGTTCTGGTTCAACGGGAACACCGCCCACTGCAGCTCCGCGCCGTCCGAGACGCTGAACGTCGCGGCCGATTCGTTCGGGTCGTCGCCGGACTTTCCGGCCGCGCCGCCGTTGCCGAGGCGCGCGAAGATGCCGCACCAGCCGTGGGTGCCGTCGCGGAAGTCGTCGGGCAGGCGGATGAACGCTTCGACGGTGTAGCCGCGCTGGAAGGCCAGGGTGTTCATCGGTGCGTTGTCGACGGTCTGGAGGTACGCGCCACGACCGGGATTGCGCGCACCGTCGAAGCGAAGGCTCGCCCGCGACGGTTGGCGAGGCGCGAAATCCGCCGAGTAAGTCAACGCCGTCGGCCCGCTGCCCGGCACGGTCATGCGGCGCAGATCGTTGCCGCGGCCGGTGAGGTCCTTGATCACCGCGTTGTCCGGCACCGGAGCGCCCGCGCGACCTCCCTCGAATCGCCAGTACGCGACGGTTCCCGGCACGAGCTGCGGCTTCACCGGACGGGCCGGCGGCACCGGAACGGGCGCGAAACCGGCGAACCGCTTGTCGAAGTCGATGTCGATGCTGAAGTAGTCGACATCGGTGCTGCGCTCGGCCTCGATGCGCTCGAGTTCGGTGAGGTCGCGCTTGCCGTCGAGCCACGGCGAGAAGGTGCGGACGTCGATCACCCCGCGGGCGACGTCGAACTGGTACAGCCGGATCATGCCGCTGCCGCCGTAGTAGCGATCCTGGTAGTTCGTGAGGTGCAGGTGCACGTCGTGGCCGGCGGCGTTGCGCTTCACCAGCCGGCTCGGCGGCCAGTAGTGGCCGTTGAGGGTCAGGAAGATCTGGTCGCTTTCGTTGACGAACTCGTCCCAGACCTGCTGGCCGAAGTCCGACAGGAACGCCTTGCCCTGCTCGTCGGAGTTGACCAGCTCGTGGATCGTGAGGATGGCGGGCATCCGCGGGTGCTGCGCGAGGACCTGCTTCGCCCAGGCGAAACCGCCCGCTGACGGACGCCAATCCATCGCGAGCACCAGCCACTCCCGACCGGCGGCGCGGAACACGTGGTAGGTGTTGTAGCCGTCCTTCGAGGCACCGCGGAACGTCGGCGAGTTGCGCTGCCGCTGCGGCCCGAACGCGTCAAGGTACGGCGTGCGGCCGCGCTGGTCGTCGGTGGAGCCGTTGATGTCGTGGTTGCCCGCGAGCGTGCTGTACGGGAAGCGGAACCGGTCGAGCGCCTGGAACGACCGGCTGATGCCAGCGAACTCCCGCACCTGCCCGTTCTGCGTCAGGTCGCCGAGGTGCGCGAGGAAGACAACGTTGTCGTCGTGCGCGTGGCGCAGCACGTACGACAACGACGCGTCCACCGGCGTCGAGTCGCCCCGGTCCTCGTCGAACAGGTACTGGGTGTCCGGCATGACCGCGATTGTGAACCGCGGACTGTCACCGTCCGGCCGACGAGCGACGCTGGGATCAGCCGCGGCGATCCCGTTCAGACCAGGAAGCGCGGACACCGCCGCGCCGGCACCGAGGATTCCGGCACCGCGCAGGAAGTTCCGCCGTGAAGAGTCAGTCACGAGCAGGAAGCTACGGGCCAGCCCCAACCGCTACGGCAACAATTGCCGACGGCTCGATGAACAGCTCCGTTTCTGTCCAGTGCAGGACAAACCCGGCGCGCACTGACGCCGCTCAGTGACCGTCGCGTCGCCTTTGGTCGCCGACGAGCATGCCCGGCACCGCAAACCACAGCAGCCCGAACAGCAAGACCGCCATCCCGCCGACGAGCCCCATCGCAACCGGTCCGAAGGAGACCTTCGCGATCAACGCCACGGTCACCGTGATCGCCGCGGCAAGACACCCGAAGCCAACAAGCACGACCCGGTTGCCGACCCGCAGGATCTCCTCCCGCCGCCCAGTCCGGAACAGCATGCGATGCCACGCCGCAGGCGCGATCAGCAACGCCGTCGCCGCGACGGTGAGCAGCACCGCGAGCAGGTGCAGCGTCTTCTCGAACCCGCTGGCGTCGTGGAACCGGCCCGTGAAGACCACCGACAGCAGGAACCCGAAGAGGATCTGCACGCCCGCCTGCGCGACCCGCAGCTCCTGCAACAGCTCGCCGACGTTCCGCTGCAGCATCTGGTTCCGCGTCTCGCCAGTGTGCTCGACGTCGTCGCCAACTTCCGCCGATCCAGTGTCCTGCGCCGACCCGCCGGGCTCAGCGAACCCGCCGCCCTCCGACGATCCGGTGCGTTGCGCCGCCCCTATGGATGGCGCTGGTGCGGCGGATTGTGCCGGTCCGGGGACCTGCGTCGACCCGCCGGATTGAGCCGATCCGCTCCCGGCGGATTGCGCCGGTCCGGGCACCTGCGACGACCCGCTGGCGTCCGCCAGTCCACTTGACTGCCTCGGCCCGTTGTCGCGCGGCGACCCGCCGGATCGAGGCGATCCGCTGGCCTGTGCCGACCCGGTGGATCGCGACGGTCCGCCACCACCGGCCAGCCCGCCTTCGGGCAATCCACCGCCGCTGGCCCGCCCGCCGATATCCGCCGGTTCGTGCCTGTCCGACGGCCCGCCAGACTCGACCGGTCCGCTGGCACCTGCTGGTCCGTCGGGGTCCGCACGACGGCCGTCAAACCCCATGGCGCTGTTCGGGTCGTCAGGCATTTCAGGCTCCACCGGTGCTGGCCGAAGCATCGCCGGGCAAGTCCGACGCTGCCACGCTGCCAAGTACCCAACCCGTCAACGCCCGAAAACTCGCCCAGGCCAGTCGCGCGACCTTCACCTCCGCCGCAGCCGCCACCCGAGCCGTATCCGGCCCGTCGGCACGCTCCTGTACGCAGAGCATGCGACGGAACGCACCAGGGCTCCGTCACTGCTCCACGACCAGCACCAGTGCCAGTACCACCAGGCGTGGCCCACACCCTGCATCCCGCCAGGGACCCACGCGCGCACCCGAGCCTGGCCGCCTGACCTACCTACCGGCACGGCAATCGCCACGTCGGAATCTGGCTGATCCCGACGCCGTCACCATCCGGTGCCTCAGCGCACCCCCGGCGCGGAAAGCCGTCCCGACATCCGGGCGACCTCCACACGTTCGAGTGGAGAACATGGCACGGCACGCGCCGACTGGTTAGAGAAGTTTCATGCGTTTCCTCCCTAAGTTCCTTTCCGCGGCCCTCGCCGCCGGTCTCACCGTCACGAGCCTCTCGGCCACCACCGTCGCAGCAGCTCCGGCCGAGGCCTCACCACTGCGCTTCACCGCCGCCCACGGCACATTCGCGGCATACGCACCGGGCGGCCAAGCCGTCACCTACCGCCCGGATCTCGTGCCCGCCGGGGCCAGGGCGCACGTCTCCGCCCTGTCCGGCAGTCGCGTAGGCACCACCACCGTGCTGGTGATCAGCGGCCTCCTGCCGCAGCACGAATACGGTGCACACGCGCACGTGAACTCCTGCGGCGCCACCGGTGACGCCGCGGGCGGACACTTCCAGCACGTGCCGGACCCGGTGAAGCCTTCGGTGGATCCGGCCTACGCCAACCCGCGCAACGAGATCTGGCTCGACTTCACCACCGACCGCTCAGGCATCGGTCATGCAACCTCCATTGTGGACTGGAAATTCGGTGGACGACGGGCGAAGTCCGTGGTGATCCACGAAACCCACACCCACACCAACCCCGGGCACGCCGGAACCGCGGGTGGACGGCTGGCCTGCCTGGACGTCGGCTTCTGAATCCGGAGCGGCGTCAGAATCCCCAGGACTTCTCGGGCACGATCCGGATCCGAACCGAGTAGTCGGCGTCGAAGGCAGCCGGATCGGCGAAGCCGATACCCGCGTAATGCCGCTGGTACTTCGCCAGGTAGCCGGGCGCTTCAGAGGCCTTGGCCTCGTCGATGTGCGCACGCCCGTTGACGACGATGATGCTCCCGCCGTGGTCGTCGCTGTTCAGGTGGAAACTCACCTCCGGATTAGCGGCGAGATGCCGGAGTTTGGCCGTACCAGGCCGGCTGAAGACCACGATGTCTTCGCCGTCCAGGACAAACCAGACTGGCCTTGGCGCGGGGCGGCCGCTCGGAGTCACGGTGGTGAGCCATGCGACGGATTCGCCCGCGCGTTCAATGAGTTTCGGGTCGTGGGTGTAGGCCATGGTCGGATACCTCCTCGGTAGGTTTCCCAGGTAACCACGAGCCACCGACAGTTCCGTGCCAGCAGCCCGCACCGAGGACGTCTCGAGCCGTTTCCAGCCACTGCCCCTGAAACCAATTTTTCTTGCTGCAAAAGGGAAATCCCCCGATCCGAGATCAATCTTGATTCCCCGGATCGGGGGACTTCTCGCAAGTTCAGCGCGACGCGACGACCCGCGCGTACCGCGCCCCCGCCACGAGCAGGATCACACCAGCGCCGAGGAACGCGCCCACGCGCGCCAACCCGTCCAGCGCGGAAAGGTCGAACAACACGAGCTTGGCCACCGCAGCGGCCACCAGCACCAACCCGGTGATCCGCAGCGCGACCACCTCGATCCCGCGCAGGAGAAGGACGAACGCCACAACCGTCCAGGAAACCGTGACGAGCGTGTGCCCGACCAGGAATCCGACGCGCCCAGGGGCCACGAGCATGGACGCGGAGAGCACCAGCCCAGCAGCGCCGTAGAGCGCGAACCATCCCGCGGGCAGCCAAGGCGCAAGGCTGGCCGATTTTACCACGTTGAGCCGAATTGCCGCCCACGGCAACGCGATCGCGGCAGCGAGGAGAAGCACGGCCGAGACCAATGCGGCGAAAAGAAGATCCCGCGGGTGCCAATGCGGGACGATCAGCAGCGCCGGCGTCAGCTCCGTCCCGAGCACAGACAGCGCGCCGATCACCGCGAAGACGAGAGAACCGCCTAGCGCGAACCGATTTCGAGTGAACTTCGCCGCGAACGCGAGCACGATCGATTCGCCAAGCAGGACGGCTCCGCCATCGAACTGCGTGACAGTCGCTTGCATCGCGGCTACCAGACCAGCGATTCCAGCGACAGTACCGGAATTCCCCCGCACGATGGGCCAGGTCGCAAGGAGCACGACCGCCGTTCCGCCCGCCAGAAGCACCGATTCCGGCCTGTGCAGCAGCAGCGCGGCGACGAGGACAGGCAGCGGAGCAACAGCGAGCACGGACAGTGAGTAAGGCTCGTTGTCGTTACGCCGCAATGTGATCAGCGCCGTCGCCGCACTGACGACACCGGCGGCGATCACTGCCCACACCGGCAAAGTGCGCAGCCCGATACCGATCAGCGCCGTTGTCAAGGGCGGAATGGCCGCAGTAAACGAAAGGGGCGACCATGACCGTCGAAGCTGGACAGGGACGGTCGCGATCTGGATCATGAGAAGGAACGTCACGAGTTCATAGGTGAAGCCCCAGGTGATCAGGGGCGCACACACTCCGCACCCTCCCACCACGGCAATCGCCAGGAGAGAGGAATCCCATTTGACCGCAAGCAAAAGCCCGCCCACCGCGATCGCCAAGCCGACCGCGAGCCCGGCGGGAACCGGCAGGAAATCGTACAAGGAGGTGGCAGCGACAGTGTCGAGATAGAGCGTCGCGATCCCAGTGGCGACAAGGGCGAACGCACCGGTGCGCGCGTTCGGCTTGCGGTGCAGCCAAGCACCCGCGCCGACCAGGATCCCGCCGAACGCAGCACCGACCGCCACCCGCGGCAACGGGGCGAGCCAGCCGCGCTGAATGGCCAGGATCAGCAGCAGGACGACCCCAAGCAGTGTCACCGCACCGCCGATCCATGCCAGCAGTCGCGAACCGGCACCTTCGCGGCCGAGTCGCTCACGGAGCGTCGGAGATGGGGTGTAGCGGTGGTAGCCGAAAGGCGGCTGAGCGAAAAGCGTCTGGCCGTACGGCGTCTGCTGGGCGCTTGCCTGCGGGTGTTCTTGGGCTGACTGCCCGGCTGCGAGATCGTCCGGGGCCTGCCGTTCGGTGCCGGGTTGCGGTGCTGCCGGGTAGGGCGCGCCGGCCGTGGATTGGGCGGAATACGAAGCTGCGTAAGGGTTGTGCGGATAGTAGCCCGGGTGGGGGTGGTACGGCACACCGTGCGCGGCCGAGTAGGCCGGGTACAGGTACGGACCGCCCTGCGCAGCTGGGTGGCCCGGGGCGGGCGAGTGGCCTGGAGCAGCCGGGTAGCCCTGCGCGGCAGGGTGACCAGGTGCAGGAGGCTGGGCTGGCCCGGCGGAGCGGCTTGGCCCGGCGGCCTGGCGCTGTTCGGCGGGGCGGTCTGACTGGGCCGGCGCGCCTGGCTCGGCAGCCTGATCGAGCGCGGCCTCCTGGCCCTGCCCGGCCGCCTGGCCCTGTCCGGCGGGGCGGCCCTGCTCGGCAGCCTGGCCCTGTGCGGCAGTGCGGCCTGACTCGGACGGGTCGCCCGGCGCGGCAGCCTGACCCGGCGCGGCAACCTCGCCCTGCCCGGCGGGGCGGCCCTGCTCGGCAGCCTGGCCATGTGCGGCAGTGCGGCCTGACTCGGACGGGTCGCCCTGCGCAGCGGCCTCACCCGGCGCAGCGGAAGCGCCTGCCGCGGCGGCAGAGCCCTCCGCGGCGTAGGCAGAGCTGACCGGCTGCGTGACGCCGGGCGGGTAGGCCGACTGCGCCGACTCCCCGGTCGACGCGGCTGGCTCGGCGTGGCCGGATGGCTGGCCCGGCGTCGGCTGGGGGGCCGCTGCGGCGCCCGGAGCGGGTGCCTCGGCGGGCTGATCGGTGGCCGGCTCGGGCTGGAGGTGCACTGTGCGGAGTTCGGCGCCTACGTGGGTCAGGCGGCGGCCGAGGTCGTCCAGTTCGCCGGCCAGGCGGTGGAGCGTTTCAGCTTCCATGGTCATACCGGACAGCGTGGTCGAAACGGCGCGATGATCGGATCCGTAGCACTACTCAAACGCTGGACACGAGATGGTCTCGTCACCATGGAGCTGCCCGGATGCGTGTGCCGTACGTCACCGGCGACAATGGAAGCGTGACTGCCACGTTGAGCGCGCCCACGTTGAAGATCGGCCCCTACCAGGTCGATCCTCCCGTCGTGCTCGCTCCGATGGCCGGGATCACCAACGTGGCGTTCCGGCAGCTCTGCCAGGAGTACGGCGCGGGCATCTACGTGTGCGAGATGATCACCGCCCGCGCGGTCGTCGAGCGGCACCCCGGCACGATGCACATGATGACCTTCGGCGAGCACGAAAAGCCGAGGTCCATGCAGCTCTACGGGGTCGACCCGAAGACGATGGCCGAGGCGGTCCGGATCATCGTCGGCGAAGGCCTCGCCGACCACGTGGACAGCAACTTCGGGTGCCCTGTCGCGAAGGTTACGCGGAAGGGCGGCGGCGCGGCGCTGCCGTTCAAGCGGCGGCTGTTCGCGGACATCGTGCGCGAGTCGGCGAAGGCGGCGGCTGAGGGCGGCGTTCCGTTCACCGTGAAGTTCCGTGTCGGCATCGACGACGACCACCAGACGTTCCTCGACGCCGGACGCATCGCCGAAGCCGAGGGCGCGGCTGCCGTCAGCTTGCACGCGCGCACGGCCGCGCAGCGCTACTCCGGCCAGGCCGACTGGACCAAGATCGCTGCTCTCAAGGAGGCCGTCACCAGCATTCCGGTGCTGGGCAACGGCGACATCTTCTCCGCCGACGACGCCCTGCGCATGGTCAGCGAAACCGGCTGCGACGGCGTCGTCGTCGGACGCGGCTGTCTGGGCCGGCCATGGCTGTTCGGCGAGCTGGAAGCCGCGTTCGCCGGGCGGCCGCTGCCGACTCCGCCGAACCTCGGCGAGGTCGCGAAGGTGCTCCGCCGCCATACCGAACTGCTCATCGAGCACGACGGCCACGACAAGGCGATGCGCGACATCCGCAAGCACATGGCCTGGTACCTGATGGGCTTCCCGGTCGGCTCCGAACTTCGCCGCGGTTTCGCCATGGTGACGAGCATGAACCAGCTCGACGACCTGATCGCCCAACTGGACCACGACGCCCCGTTCCCGTCCGCCGCCACCGGGCCGCGCGGGCGGCAAGGCTCCCCGGGCAAGGTCACGCTGCCGCACGGCTGGCTCGACGACCCCGACGACGACTGCGTCCCCGAAGCCGAAGACATGCACTCCGGCGGCTGACGCTCGTCGGGTACCGGTCCCGTCGGCGCGCGACCAATGATTGTGCCGTCAGCCTGGCGCAGTTGCCGATTTAGGCTAGAGCGTCAGCGGCGACGATGGTTCCGTTGGGATAGGGGTTCCTTCGGGCCTGGTGACCAGGCCGTCCGTTTGCACCGGGACCAAGGCGGTGCGTTTGACGTGGCTGCTGGCGTACGGCGTCGCGGCCACGAGCCGATCGAGACCGCGAAGCTCTCCGGATCCTGATGAGCACACGAGCCGGCGCGGTCAGCGCGCGCACGGCCGCGATCTACCGCCTCAAGGGCCTGATCGTTTCCGCTCCAGACGAGCCGCGGGCAGAGCGGGGCGACCACACCAGCGACTCCCAGATCGACTACTGCGCGAAGTTGCGTGACCGGCCCGCCCACGCAGCGCGGGTGAGCACTTCCGCTGGCGAGGGCAGGTCCCGTCCAGCCGCAGTCGGCGAGCAGCAAACCGCTCCGGCGAAAGGGGGATCCTGCCGCGAAGGCGAGCGCGTCCAAGCAGATCCGAGCCTGGGGCGCGAAAGCAAGCACTCGTCCGCCGAGCGGGGACGTTCGATCATTCGCCCAGTCCGATGCGTTCCCGCTCGGACAGCACGATCTCGAACAGCCTGCGGACCACGACGCGACATTGCAACACCTACCCGCATTTTCAGACGCGACACACTAGCTCGGAATAGACATGATTCGATACGCTGCGGCCGAGGTGTTCGCCATCTCGCCAACCACGGTGCCCACATAATTCGAGCACTGGTTGTCGGAGAAGAGTTCGAGCACTTTGCTGTCACCGTACCCGCGCGCCGCGGACCGCGCGGTCGTGATTCCGAGATACGCCACTGAACGACAGCCGCTGCCAGTCGGGACACTCACCTTTTCCCCAGCGAACCCGGTGGCGGAAAACAAGCAGTACCCGTCTTGCTGGCAGTGCGCGCTGACGTCGGCGAGAGCCGGAGATCCAGCCGATATGCTCACAAGAAAGATCCCGGAAAGCATGGTGGCGACGGACGCCGACTTGAGCAGCATGAAATTTCTCCAATGCTAGAACGTGCGGACACGAAGAGTCTTGCCGGTTGGCTTTGGCGAGCATTGAGTCAACAGGCGTCGCGCGGGTGAATAATTTCAGCGCGGCCACCGTGAGGAATTCTCCGCATGTCACGGGCACATTAGTTCGACTCCGCCGCGAAGACCTGGTGCAAGCGTGCCATGCTGAGACCGGTGTTCGCAATCGAACTGTTTACTCGGAAGGACGGCTGAGTACACGTGCACACGAAAACGGCCGGTCCCCATCTGTTCGGAACCGGCCGTTTTGTCGCGGTCACCCGGAGAGGGCACCGCGGAGGCAGGGCTACTTCACCGGAAGGTCACGGCGGACTGAAGCGAGCAGTCCGACCGCGGGAAGCATGTTTCCGGCGATGCGGCGCTCCTCGGCTTCGCGCATGGTGTTCAGGGCACCGGGGACTCGAGTGGCCGGCTCGGTCCAGACACCGCCGCGGCCATCGACGAGGCGCCACAGGATGCTCGTGTCCACCACGGTCAAGTCGGAACCGACGCGGCTCAGCGCTTCCAGCATCGCGGAGCCGCGCTGGAGGCGGTGGTGACCGCTGACCCAGGCGTCGAGCAGGTTGTCGGCCGGGACGTCAGCCTCCATCAAGCCGGTGGCGACCAGCATCGCGCGATTGTCGTAGATGAAGTGCGCGGCGGCGGTGTCCACCCGCTCCCAGGCGAATTCCTCGATGATGATCCGGCCGCCCGGAGCCAGCAATGTGCCCGCGTGGGCCAGCAGGGCGTCGAGGTTCTCGGCGTGGTGCAGGGATCGGGTGAACAACACGACGTCGTATTCACCGGAGACGTCGCTGAGGTCCGAATGGAGGACGTTCACTCCGAGTTCTTTCGCCGCGGCAGCGGCATCGGCATCGCGGTCGACACCGGTGACCTCGTAGCCCAGGTCAGCCAAGGCTGCGGCCAAGGCGCCGCGGCCGCAACCTGCCTCAAGGATCCGTGCCGGAGCCGGCGGCAGCAGTGGCTTCAGATGAGTGAGCGTGTGGGGCACCGCGACAGTGGACAAATTCATTTGTCCAACTTTACAATGCGCCGGTCAGGTTCGGAAGATCGGCACGCAGGTGTTTCGACGGTGATTTGACAGAATTCGGAAGACACTGGCGTCGCCGTGGAAATTCAGGCATTCCGTGGCCTGAATTCATTTCGAATGCCGCTCCCGCGGCTCAGCCGAGCTCAGGAACTGTCGTGCACTGGGCAGATCCAGTGCGCCCTGTGCCCATTCCGCGAGGACGGCAAGATCCGCTTCAACCATTGTGCCCGCCCGCGCGGCCGGAAGCGCTCCCGCATACACGAGGCCCGACGAGCCGTCCACGGTCACCACCTGGCCACTCAACGCGGTCAGCGTGCCGGATCCGCAGCCGACCACGCACGGCACGCCCAGTTCCCGGCAGACCACGGCCGCGTGCGACGTGCTGCCGCCGGATTCGGTGATCACCGCGCGCGCGAGGGACATGGCTGCGACATCGTCCGGCGCCGTCGTCCGGCGCGCCAGCACGACACTGACGCCGTCCTGGGATTTCCGTTGTGCGGCATCGGGATCGGAGACGACCACACCGACGCCGACGCCAGGACCAGCCGGTTTGCCCCGGGCCAGCACTTTCCCGTCAGTCGCCGAATCCGCACTGATGACCGGCCGCAGCAGCGCGTCGAGCTGCTCCGGCCGCACTCGCTCCAGCGCTTCGGCCCGGCTGATCATCCCCTCCCGCGCCATCGCCACCGCATGGCGGACCACCGCCTCCGGAGAACGTTTGGCCACCCGCGACTGCAGCAACCACAACGTGCCCGATTCGACGGTGAACTCGATATCCTGCACATCGCGGGAGTCCCGCTCCAGGACCCCGGCCCAGGCACGGAGTTCCTGGTACACCTCGGGCAGTTCGTCGCGCAGCTCACTGAGCGGGCGGGCGTCGACCCGGCCCGCCACGAGATCCTCCCCCTGTCCGCCGCGCAGCCACTCGCCGTAGAGGCCGGCATCGCCCGCGACCGGATCGCGGCTGAACACGACGCCGGTTCCCGAACGGCCGTCCCGGTTGCCGAACACCATCGCCTGCACGGTCACCGCGGTGCCGCCGTTGTCGCCAAGTCCGTGGTGGGCACGGTAGGCGACCGCACGTGGCGACATCCACGACTCCAGCACGGAGGTGATCGCGAGCCGCAGTTGCGCCCACGGGTCGGCCGGCGGTCGTTCGCCGACGACTTCCGCGAACTGTCCGGAGAATCTGCGCCGGGTGTCCGCGGCGTGCCGGCCGAGGGCCCGTTCCGCGTCCGCGGTCAAGCCGACATTGAGGACGGTGTCCATCATCCCGGGCATGCTGACCGCCGCCCCGGATCGCACCGAGACCAGCAACGGACGCGGTCCGCGGCCGAACGTCCGCCCCGTCGCCCGTTCCAGCCCGCGCACAAATTCCGGCAGCCCTTCCCAGACTCCCGCCGGCACCCGCCGCGAGTCCTGGTAGTACCGCCGGCAGACCTCGGTGGTGACCACGAATGCCGGTGGCGTCGGCACGCCGAGGGCGACGAACCGGTCGATGCCTGCGGCCTTGGCGCCGAGCACGTCGCGGTCGCCGCCGGCGGACCCGTTCAGCGACCGGAGGCCGTTCACTCCGCTCGTCCCGCGAGCGCCTCGTCCGCGCGGGCCAGTCCGGTCAGCCCGAGCAGTTCTTCGTGCAGTTCGAACCAGATCGTGTGGTAACTGTCGACCAGCGGGCTGGTCAGCCAAGCCCGCTCGTTGCCTCGTACCTTGGCCAGCGCATGGGCGAGCCGATGCGGATAGGGCGCCAGCCGGGGCGCGAGACCGACGATCGCCGCCAGGTCAACGCGGGCGGCCTCGTGCAGGCCGGCCAGCCTTTCGATGACCTGTGCGTCATAGTCCGCGTCACCGTGGTCGTTGACCGTGGTGTCGTCGATCAGCTGCCAGTCGGTGAAAATCCGCTTGACGACGGCATTGTGCTCGACGAAACGGCCGTAGGCCGCGACGATGCCCGAGCGGTCCACTCGCTCCCGCTCCACGGCGAGCTGCCGGTCCAGCCGGTCGCGTCCAGCCGGGGTCAGGCGGAACCGTCCTTGTTCTTCGACGCACCACTCGCCCGCCGTCATGCTCCGCAAAATCTGCCGCAGCGCTTCGCCGCGGACGCCAGTCGCCGCGGCTATGTCCCGCTCCGCCGGACGGCCTTTGAGCTGCAGCACCCGCAGCACTCCCGTTTCCTCTGACATCGGCGTTCTCCACAGTCGTGCGGTCGGCGGCGGTCCACTCGTCGCCCGCGAACCCGCCGGCGACGAGTGGACCGCACAACAGCCAAAGCCATCACGAACACGGTGCGGGAAAACGCCACGCGCCCGTGCGACTTATCGGCAACAAATTAGTTTTCAGTAAGGGCAGCTCATGTTTTACTCCTTAATAGTTGGGAGATGCCGGCTCAATGACTCCCCGCCGACAAAGAAAAGGCTAACAGGATCCGATAATCGCGGCAAGGTTTCGCGTCATTCGGGAACGGCTGATTTTGCCGATGCCGGTTTTGACGACATCTTCCTTGGCCACTGGGCAAACCCGGCTCACCTTGAGGCCGAGCCGGTTCGCGACGTGGTCGACGACGCGCCAGTTCTCCACATCCGAAGAATTCCCGGAACGGGGATGGAAAAAGACCGCCAGCCCATTTCCGGAACTGTCGGCTCCAGCGACCGTGAAGGATGGTTCGACAAAGTCGAGCTCCTCGACGGCGGCCTCGATCTCATGTCCGTAGCAGGCGGTGCCCGCGATTTCGATGACGTCGTCGGCCCGCCCGGTCACCGTGAGCGCTCCGGCCGAGACGAAGCCAAGGTCGCCGGTCTTGAACCAGCCGTCCTCGGTGAACGACTGACGGTTTTGTCTTTCGTTGCCGCGGTACCCCGGCGTCACCGGCGAGCCGGCGACTTGCACCCACCCCACCTCGCCGGTCTTTCTCAGCCTGCCGACATCGTCGACCACGCGCACGGAAACCCCTGGATGCGGTGTGCCGACGCTGACGAACCGATCGTCGTCGCCGCTTTCCCCGGCGGAAAACACGCAGTCGACCACGCCCGAAGACGTCTCCGACATGCCCCATCCAGGATGCATCGCGGTGGACGGCAGGCCGAAGGGCGCGAGCAGGTCGAGAAAACGCCGCGCCACCTTCGGCTTCACCGCCTCGCCGCCGTTCATGAGGTAGTCCAGCCCGCTGAGGTCCCAGTTCCGTCCCGCGATCCGTTCCGGCTGAGCGGCGACCAGGCCGAAGGCGTAGTTGGGCGCCCAGGTCGTATCGCAGCGGTGCTCGCTGATCAGGTCCAGCCAGCGCAGCGGATCCTCGAGCACCCAGGAAGTCCTGGCGTGCACCTGGTGACACCCGAGCAGGACGTCCCTGGCGTGGAACATGATCAGGCCTCCCACGTGGTCGAGAGGCATCCAGTTGAAAGTCCGGTTGCGGTGGGACAGGTTCCGCGCGATGGCGGTCGCCCAAGACCTGCTCAGGATATTGCGCTGGGTCAGCATGACCGCCTTGGGCAGTCCGGTACTGCCGGAGGTGAGCAGCAACGCGGCCAGGTCCTCGGGACCCGCGGCGTGGAAGTCGCGCGCCGGAGCACCGGCACGGAGCCGAGCCGCCCCGCCGAGCCACCGCGGCGCCCCGGGATCCGCCGCGGAGACCAGCCACGGTTCGCCGCCGATCACGCGGATTCCGTCCCGCATCGCCGCCGCGGGAGACGAGCCGCCCGCAGGCGCGTCCGCGGCCAGCGGAACCGGGACGAATCCGCCGAGCTGACAGGCCCAGAACACCGCAAGCAGGTCGGGCTCGTCCCTGAGCTGGACGAGCACCCGGTCTCCCGCCGCGACGCCCTCGTCCCGCATTCCGCGCAAAATCCGCGCGGCGTCGAGCAACAAGTCCGCATAGGACAGAACACGATGCGGAACCGCGCCGTGCCGGAAAACGATTTCGCCCGCGTCGGCCCTCCGCGCGGCCCGGATGAGCGTCTCCGCCAGGTTCCGCGCCGGCAGGTCCGGAAGCGGATCGCCGTGCAGCACGGCGAGGTCGCCGGCCATCAGTTCACGATCCCGAGCGCGAGCGGGAACCGCGGCGTGCCCCCGAGCAGGAAGGCACCCGCGGACTGCACGATCTGGTCCTGTGCCATGACGTGCTGGCACATCGTCTCCAGGTCCCGCAGCCAGCGATCCATCGGCGACGACCGGTAGATCGATCCGGTGGCCAGCAGGTCGTAGAGCTTTCGCACGACCGTGCGGGCCTGCCGCATCGCGGCCAGCCTGGTCAGCATCGTCTCGACTCGCTCGTCGGGAGTGAACTCGTCCAGCGTCGCGCCCGCTTCCATCCGCTCCCAGCGGTACGCGAGGCTCCGGTACACCCCGCGCCGGACGGCGGCGAGGTCCATCTCGCACTCGGCGATGGCGCACTGGACGCGATAGTCGTCCGCCCAGCGCTCACCGGTCATCCGGTTCTCTTTGCCGCGCACGACATCCCGTGCGTAATCCAGCGCGGCCCTGGCCACGCCCAGCGCCACCGCGGGCATCTTCCGCATGAGCGCGTCCGGCGCGGCCAGCGGTCCGGTCCGGGTCGGCTCGCCGAGGCTGAAGGTGTGTTCCTCCGGCACGAACACATCGCTGATGGTGTAGTCGACGCTGCCGCTGCCGGCCAGTCCGGTGGCGTGCCAGTTGTCGATCAGCTCGACCTCGCCGGGGCGCACCATCATGACGCGCCAGTACGGTTTTCCGCTCGCGGAACGCTCCAGCTCGCCGTCGGCGTGCACGAAAGCGCCCGCGGAGACCCAGTCGGCGTGCGCGATCCCGCTCGCGAAGGACCACCGGCCGCTGACCCGGTACCCGCCCGGCACCCGGTCCGCCCGGCCCATCGGCGGCAACATGCCCGCGGCGATCACGTCCAGTGCCGGGAACATCTCCCGGACCGCCGCGTCCGACAGCGCGTACAGCCCCGCGTCCATGCCGATCATCGCGCACCAGCCGGCGGACGTGTCCCCGGACGAAAGCACCTCGATCACTTCGACCTGCTGAGCGGACGTCAATCCGGGACCACCGAATTCCTTCGGGAAGCCCATCCGGAACACGCCGGTGCCCCGCAGGAGTTCCACCACCTCCGCCGGCAGTCGCCGGTGTTCTTCGATCTCCGCCGAATACGCGCGCAACCGCGGCACCACCGCCTTGGCCGCGGCGAAAATCTCTTGTGGAGTGTTCGGCACTTCGACCGTTGTCATTCGCCTGGACCTTTCCGTTCGCCTGCCGTGACCGGCTCGGCCCGGTTGAGCACCTCGACCGCCCCGGTGTTGCCGTCCACCCGGACCCGGTCACCGGTGCGCAGCGTCGTGGTCCCGTCTCCCGTGCCGACGACGCAGGGAACGCCGACCTCGCGAGCGACCACCGCGGCGTGGCTGAGCAGCCCGCCGACATCCACGACCAAGGCGCCGGACAGGAACAGCACCGATGCCCAGCTCGGGTCCGTGGAGCGGCAGACCAGCACCTCGCCCTTCCGGACCTCGGCGAACGCGGCACTGTCCAGGACGCGGACCGTGCCTTCGGCGACGCCCCCGCTGGCTCCGATCCCGCGCACCGAGTCGCGTCCGGCCTCGGGCCGCCGCACCGCGACCGCCTCGACCGGTGCCGGGTTTCCGCGCCAGCACGCCGGAAGCACCGCGGCCTGGAACGCCTCTCGCTGTGCACGCCGCTCATCGACGATGTCGGCGGCTCCACGCGACGGCAGCTCGGCCAGTTCGTCCGCGGTGAAGTAGAAAACGTCCTCGGGGTCCGCCAGCATCCCGGCGTCCGCGAGGTGCGAACCCATCCGGCGGGCCGCGCCGCGCGCGACGTCCAGTGCCTGGAGAAAGGCCGCCTTGGCAACGCCGCGCAGCGGTATCCGGGACGCTGCCAGCGCGAGCACGAACCGCGCCGGAGCGCGCCGCAGCGGCGGCAGCGAGGCGATCAGTGCTCGTTCGGCTTCCCGCCGCTCCTCGGCACGCCGCACGGCGGCCGCCGCCGGGTCCGCGTGCTCGTCGAGGGTCGCGTACTGCTCGGCCAGCTGGCGAACCGGAGCCGGGTCCTCCCGCCACGTCCGGCTGGACACCTCGCCCTCGTCGGGACCGTGGTAGCCGTGGCAGGCCAGGAACTCCGGCATCGTGATCTGGTCTCGCCCCAGCTTCCACAGGTCGTGGATCAGCTCCGTCTCGGCGTGGTCGCCCTGTCCGCCCACAACGGCGTTGGCCTGTTCCGCGGTCAGCTCCGCCCGGTCGATCAATGCGTTCAGCCGGTCGTAGACGGGCTGCACGCCGACAAACAGGCCGGCGGCCTGAACCCGGAGCATCTCTGTGAAAACGGCCCGCGCGTCGAGCAGCGAGGCCTGGGCAGCCGCCAGGTCGAGCGTGTCCAGCCGCCGCGTCCAGTGCTGCCACCAGCCCTTGACCGGCGCGGCACGGCTGAGCACATCGTTGCGGATCGTGGCTTGGGCGTAGGGCATCTTCACCGCGACCGCCGGCCAGCGGCGCCGGGTGCTGCGTGCCGGAATGCTCGCGGGCAGCTCGCCGAGGAACTGGCGGGCGATCGCGTCCGGCGCGCTGCCGGGCAGGCTCGCGCCCATCTGGCAAAAGAAGTTCACGTTCAGCGCGCCACGCCCGTAGAACACCGAAATGAGCCGGTCTTCGACGCGATCGGGCACGCGGACCTCGGCGCGGGGCAACGCGCCTACGCGCGCATAGCAGTCGCGGATGCCGACCTCCACTCCCGGCGCGCACAACGACCAGCTCAGCGGAGTGACGACACCGGGGAACGCTTCGCCGACGTTGGTCGTGCTCCAGAACGTGTCCGGATCGGAGTGGGAGTGCAGCGGACCTTGCGGCGGATCAAAAGGGGCCATCCGGGCACCAACTCCTAGTCGAGAATTCCGAGCACCAGCGGGTTCTGCGGGACGCCGCCGAGCAGAAACGCGCCGGCGGACTGGATAATCTGGTCCTGTGCCATGAAGTGCTGGCACATCGTTTCCGTGTCCCGCAGCCAGCGGTCCATCGGCGACGACCGGTAGATCGATCCGGTGGCCAGCAGGTCGTAGAGCTTTCGCACGATCGCCCGGCAGCTGCGGAAGGCGTTCGCCCTCGCCAGCATCGTGTCGATCCGTTCCCCGCTGTCCAGGTCGGCCTGGGCCGCCCCGTCCGCCAGGCGGGCCCAACGGTGGTCGAGGCTGCGGTAGACGGCCCGCCGCGCGGCCGCGAACTCCATTTCGCACTCGCCGATCGCGACCTGGACGCGGTAGTCGTCCGCCCATGGCTTCCCGGTCGCCCGGTTCACCGCGCTGGAGACCCGTTCCCGAACATGGTCGAGGGCGGCCCGAGCCGCGCCGAGCGGCACCCCTGGCATTTTGCGCATCTGCAGGTCGGGGGTCGAAAGCGGCCCGGTCCGCACGCGCGGTTCCCGGAAACTGAACGAGTGCGCGGCGGGCACGAAGACGTCGTGCGCGGTGTAGTCCATGCTGCCGGTGCCGGCCAGGCCGGTGGTCCGCCAGTTGTCGATCAGCGTCACTTCATGGGGCCGCACCAGCATGACGCGCCAGTCCGGCCCGCCGGCGGCGGTGCCGTCGCGCTCGCCGTTCGTGTACGTGTGCGCCCCGGCGAACACCCAGTCGGCGTGGGCGATCCCGCTGCCGAATCCCCAGCGGCCGCTCAGCCGGTAGCCGCCGGGGACGCGGTCCGCGCGACCGGCCGGGGCCAGCATGCCCGCGGTGCTCATGTCCAAGACCGGGAACATCTCGCGGACCGCGGACTCGGACAGGTAGTTGGCGAAAAGACCGCTGTCCATGCCGACCATGGCGCACCACCCGGCCGAAGTGTCCCCATAGGACAGTTCTTCCAGCACCCTCGTCTGCTCGGCCGCGGTCAGCTCCGGCCCGCCGAACTCCGCGGTGAAACCCATCCGGAAAACACCCGTGCCCCGCACCAGTTCCACGACGTCCGGGGGAAGCCGCCGGTCCTGCTCGATCCTCGCCGAACGCTCCCGCAGGTCCGGCACGATCGCCCGGACCGCGGCCAGGATGCCTTCCGCCGTGTGCGGCACGGGTTCCGCGGTGTTCACTGTGGTCATGGCAGGCCGTCCCGGTTATTCGGTGATGCCCACGGCGAACGGGAACCGCGGCGTGCCGCCCAGCAGGTAAGCCCCCGCCGACTGCACGATCACGTCCTGGGCCATCACGTGCTGGCACATCGTGTTCAGGTCCCGCAGCCAGCGATCCATCGGCGACGGCTTGTAGATCGACGTGGTGGCCAGCAGGTCGTACAGCCTGCGGACGATGTCCAGCGCACCCCGGAACGCCTTGAGCGCCAGCAGCACCGTCTCGACCCGTTCCTCCGGGGTGAGATCGGCGTACGCGACGCCCGACTCGAGCCGGTCCCACTTGTGTTCGATGCTGCCGTACACCCCGTGCCGCATGGTGAGGAAGTCCGCCTCGCACGAGCCGAGTTCGAACTGGACGCGATAGTCGTCCGCCCACCGCTGGCCGGTCATCCGGTTCACCTTGGCGGCGGCCAGTTCTCGCACATAGTCCAGCGCGGCTCGCGCGGCGCCCAGCGGCACTCCCGGCATCTTGCGCATCAGCGCGTCCGGCGCGGACAGCGGGCCGCCGCGGCTCAACGGCTTGCCGAAGCTGAACGTGTGGTCCTCCGGCACGAACACATCGTCGATCTCGTAGTCGACGCTGCCGCTGCCCGCCAAGCCCGTCGCGTGCCAGGTGTCGATCACCTTGACGTTTTCGGGCCGGACGAGCATCACCCGCCAGTTCGGGTTTCCGTGCTCATTGCGGTCCTGCTCCCCTTCGGTGTAAGTGAAAGCGCCCGCGGAAACCCAGTCCGCGTGCGTGACGCCGCTGCCGAGATTCCAGTGCCCGCTGAGCCGGTAACCCCCGGGAACCCGCTCGGCACGGCCGTTCGGATTGATCAGGCCCCCGGTGATCATGTCCGGCGAGGGAAACATTTCGCGGACCGCGGCCGGCGAAAGATAAGCGGAGTACAGCCCGCTGTCCATTCCGATCATGCCGCACCAGCCCGCGGCGGTGTCCCCATAGGACAGTGCCTCGATGACCCTGGTCTGCTCGGCGGAAGTGAGGCCGGCGCCGCCGAACTCACTTCCGAACCCCATCCGGAACACGCCCGCGCCGCGCATCAACTCCACGACATCCGCGGGCAGCCGCCGGTTCTGCTCGATCTCCACCGAACGGTCCCGCAATTCGGGGGCTATCGCCCGCACCGCGGCGAGGATCTCCTCGGCGGTGTTCGGCACCGCGCCGTTCGGCACGGCGGTATTCGGTTGCGGGGATTCGAGAATGGTCATCGATCGCGTCCTTGGTCTCGGTTGTGCGAATCAGGGGTTGAACGGAGAGCCCTCCCCGCGCTGCCAGCGCAGGGTGGTGGCGTTGTCGACCTGGACGACTCGCCGCACCGCGAAATGAATGGTCCGTCTCGCGCCGGGCCTCGACCGGTCGTGCCAATCGACGTGGCTTTCCCCGGTGATATGCAGCGTATTTCCCCGATGCCAATCCAGGAAGAGCAATCCGCACCGGGAATCGAGTTCCAGATTGCCCAGCGTCATGTAGAACGAGTTGCCCCGGTAGTCCGGCCAGCTGAGCCGCCGGCTCCCGTCGACCGTGACGAAACCGGGTCGCCCGCCCCGGTGGCTGAGGTCGGCCCCGTGTCCCGCGGCCTGGCTCGCGACGAAGAAGGTGTCCGCCGAGGCGATCCAATCCTGTTGCCGCGCGGTGAGTTCCGCCCCGGTGACCGCACGAGCGAGGGCGGGTTCCGCGTCGGCGGCGAATTCGCGTTTCTGGATGTACTTGGGACAGTTGCGCAATACCTGCTCGGTGCGCATCACCAAACCGGCTCCATCGCGGTGGACCCGGCCGTTCGCCCGCACCCGCCGGCACCGGGACTGGTCGAGGGCGAGCATCCCGCAGTCTCGCGGCTCCTCGAACGCCGCGCGCAACGGGTCGCCGTCCGCGGGGAGGCCGGAGATCCGGATCGTCCGCTCGTCGGCCGGCGTCGCGAATCCCTTGGCACCGGACACAATCGTGGCCCAGACCAGGTCGTCGGCCACCGCGCCCAGCACGATCATCCGCCGGTCGGCGATGACCTCGGCGGGCCCGTCCCCGATCTCCGGGCCGAACATCGGCGAGCCGCGCCCGGGCCCGCCCTCGCCGACCCGCCTCTGCACTGCCTGCTCGCCCGCGTGCGCGCGGCCGGCGGCCAGCTCATTCATCGAGCAGATCCGGTTGCTCGTGAACGATTTCGTCCCACATCGGCTGGAAGCTGAACCAGGCGAGCTGCGGGTCGCCGAACCCGTCGCGGGCGAGCCGGGCCTGCCGCTCGGTCATCGTCTTCACCGGGCCCGCCGCGTTGGCGAGCAGTTGCACCTGGGCACAGCTGTCGTAGGTGAAGAACCAGTGCATCGCCTCCTCCAGCGAGCCGCCGACGGTGATCAGCCCGTGGTGGCGCAACAACATCGCCCGCTTGCCCGCGATCCGGTCGGCGATGTCCCGGCCCTGCTCCACGCTGATCGCCGGCCCGTCGTAATCGTCGTAGAGCACCTGATTGTCGTGGAAGGCGGCGGCTTCCTGGTCGATCGGCTCCAGCAGCCTGCCCAGCGCGCCGAGTGCGCGGCTGTGCGCGGTGTGGCCGTGCGCGATCCCGTCGGCGCCGGGGCACCGCTGGTGGATCTGCGCGTGGATGGCGAACGCACTCGGGTTGACCCGGTGCTTGCCCGCGACGACGACGCCCTTGGCATCCACACAGATCAGGTCAGCCACCGTGACCCGCTTGAACGAAACGCCGAACGGGTTCACCCAGAACAGATCCGGGTCTTCCGGGTCGCGCACCGAGATGTGCCCGGAGATCCCTTCGCCGAAGCCGTGCTTGCCGAACAGCCGGATCGCCGCGGCCAGCCGTTGCTTGCGGTAGCGGCGCTCGTCGTCGGCCGAGCCGAACACCGGCGGAGCGGGGATGGGCAGGCCGGTCTTGGTGTCGGCGAGGTGCGCCGACAGAGCCGCGTATTGCTCAAGCACAGTTTCCTTCTCTCCGCCGGGACTGCTCGGCGAGAACATCGGTGACGATGTCGTGGCAGCGGTCGACCAGTGACGGGACTCCGAAAGTGAAGAAGAACGTCCCGCCCGCGAGGTCGCCGATCGCGTAGATGCCGGGGTTGGCGAGGCTGGTCCCGACCAGCCTGCTGGTAGCGGTGTCGACGCACAGACCGCCGTCGGGATGCGGGATGGCAAGGCGTTCCTCGAACAGCGAGTTGATCAGCCGGCGCGCGCCCGTCCCGATGCGGTGCGCCGGTGCGTTGACGCCGTTGACTACGTGGCGGACCCCGAATTCGGCGCTGTCGGTGGTGATGGCGAACCCGCCCGCCGCCGGTGCGGCGACGTTCCGGACCCCGCCGGACACCGTGAGCTGACCGGCGTCGATCAGCCGCAGGAGGGTCTTCGCGCTGCGCGGCGGCATCGGGCAGCACAGGCTCATCATCGTCCGGAAATGCGGCCCGAGCACATGCTGCCGGACGCCTTCGGGCAGCAACGGCCACAGGTCCGGACCACACACGTGCACTGCCTGCTGCAGCACCCGCAGCCCGACCCGGCGGCAGCCGACATCGGCCAACTGCCGGCGCAGCCGCACCGCCGGCAGCTCCTCGCGGATCCCCGAAATCTCCTGCCAGACCTCGTCGAGGTCGGCACCCGCCTCGGCCAGCTCGATCCGGAGCAACTCGATCGCCGCGGACAGCTCGAGCCGCTGATGCCGCCCGGCCAGCTCGTGCAGCTTCGCGGGCACGAAGTGCTTTAACTCGTAGGAGATCGGTTTCTGCCGCACGGCGGGCAGCACTCCGCGGCGGGACAGCAGGGTGAGCCGCCCTCGGTGCCCGCGCGCCTCGAGCGCGGCCAAGACGTCCACCGCGGTCAAGCCGGTTCCGATGACGCCGACGCTGTCGTCCGGGTCGATCGCGGACAGGCTCGACGAGACCGGATACGGCTCGCCGACGAAGTTCTCTTTGCCCGCCAATCCGTACGTGTCCCTCGGCTTGCCGCCGCCGACCGCGAGCACCGCGTGATCGCACCGGACGTGCGGGCCTTTCCTGGTCCGCAGGACGACTTGGCCGCCATGACAACGCGCGCCCACCACCGCGTCGCGGACGACGGCCACCCGCCACCCCCGTGCCCGGAGCCGTGCGATCCCGTCGCGCGCGGTGGCCTCGAGATACTCGCCGTACACCGTGCGCGGCGCGAACTCGGCGGTATGGCCCCCTGCCGCCATCCACCGCGCGTAGTGGCCCGGATCCCGGTGCCGCACCGACATGTCCTCGGCCGGCGAATTGACCCGGATCACCTCGGCGTCGCGCTGGTACGCCCGCCCTCGCCACAGTTGCGGCGAAGGGTCGAACACAGTCAGTTCGCCAGCGGGGTGAGCGGACTGCGCGAGCGCGTCGACGATGCACACTGAGGACGCGCCCGCGCCGACAATCGCGATCTTCACCGTCCACCCCCTCCTGCCGCCGCTGCGCGGCCGGCCCGGTCAGCTGTGCTGTTCACACGCCTTCTTGATCTCGGCCAGCGTCGACTCCATCGAGTGCTGCAGGTGGTTCCTGCGGTTCCGCACGTTGTCCAGTCGCTCGTTCTCGGCGACCTCCTCGAGCAACATGCGGTAGAAGGGACCGACCAGTTTCATCGTGTGGCTCTGCGTCAGCACGCAGCCGGAGCCGTCCTCCCGGATGGTGAAGGTCCAGGTCTGGTCTCCCGGCTGCGAGCCGCCGACCCACTGGGTGTCCGGCCCGGGCCGGCCGGCGCAGAAAGCAAGGACGGTGAACCCGAACTCGCGGGCCGGCGTGGCCGCGATGACCTCGCACTCACTGGTCCATTCCGCCTCGTCCTCGCGATTGAAACCGTGGAAACGGGAGCCGGGCCGCCCGGGCGGGCCGCTCAGCCACTCGCCGCCGCGGCATTCCGGGGACCACTCTCCCATTCTGGTGATATCGCTTACCATTTCGTAAACCCGCTCGGCAGAGCAGTCGATGGCGACCGAGGCGGTCAGCTCCCAGGACGCCGCGAAGGCGTCAGTCAGCTCGTCTGTCATGCTCATGATGATTTCCTTTGTGCTCGAAACTACGACGTCACAGCATTTCGAACGCGACTCCGGGACGGCCCGAAAACCGCGGCGCGACCTCCATCGAAAATTTTCGCAGCATCGCTTCGACCTCGTCCGGCGTCGTGCCGAGGTGATCGAGATAGACGCGGTGGGCAAGCAAGGATTGGACACCGCTTTCGAACCATTCGCCGGTGTCGACGGCGTGGGTGTTGTCCGGCGAGCCGAGCAGCGCCAGGTAACGCACGCCCGCCCACGGCTCCTCGGCCAGATCACGGAACACCCAGCCGTTCGCCGCGTCCCGGACCGCGTCGATTCCGGCCTGCCCCACCGCGCGATGGTCGGACATGTTGAGCATGCCGTTGCCGCTGAATTCCCGATGGCTGCCGATCACGACCAATTCGGGCCGGTGCGCCCGGATCGCCCGCGCGATGTCCCGGCGGAGCCCGAGTCCGTATTCGATCATTCCGTCGGGATAATCCAAGAATTCCACGACGGAAACACCGACGACCGCGGCCGCGGCGATCTGCTCCTCGACCCGGATTTTCCCGGCCTGTTCCGGCGGCAAACCGCCCAGTCCCGCTTCGCCGCGACTGGCGATCAGATACACCACTTCTTTGCCCTGCGCGGTCCAGCGGGCAATCGGGGCGGCACCCGGATATTCGACATCATCGGGGTGCGCGACCACCACCAACGCGGAATTCCAATCCTCGGGAAACTCGATGAGATCCACTCGCATTTTGTAACACATTCCCCTCGCGCTCGACCAGGTGTGCAGATAAATGCGCACCGGTTCACTTCTTCGGCATTCGGCGAACTGTCAGGCCGCCGCCGCGCGCACCGCCACCGACCACAACGCCACGGCTTCGTCGATCTGTTCGGCCGTCACCACGAGGGCGGGGATCATCCGGACCACGTTGCCGTAGGCGCCACAGGTCAGCAGCAGCAACCCGAGATCGGCCGCGGCGCGCTGAACCCGTTGCGCGGCACCAGGATCGGGTGCTCCGTCCGGTCCGCAAAACTCGTTGCCGACCATCAGGCCGAGCCCGCGCACGTCGGCGAGACCCGGGGTGCCCTCAGCCACCTCCCGCAATCCGGCCAGCAGCCGCTGGCCCTGCTCCGCGGCGTTGCGCACCAGGCCTTCGTCCCGGATGACGTCCAGGGTCGCCAGCGCGGCGGCGCACGACACGGCATTGCCGCCGTAGGTGCCCCCTTGGGAACCCGGCCAGGCACGGGCCATGAGCGCGGCGGGCGCCGCGATGGCGGACAACGGAAATCCGCTGGCCAGTCCTTTCGCGGTGATCAGGATGTCCGGCACGCTCCGGGAGCCATGCTGGTGCGCCCAGAACTCGCCGGTCCGGCCGAACCCGCTCTGCACCTCGTCGACGACCAGCAGCATGCCGTGCCGGTCGGCTCGCTCGCGCAGCCCGTCGAGGAATCCCGGCGGAGCGGGCACGTAGCCGCCCTCTCCGAGTACCGGCTCGACGAAAATGGCTGCAGTCTCTTCGGGAGCGCTCGTGGTCGCGAGCACGTGGTCCACGCCCGCCAGCGCGTGGTCGACCGCCTGGTCCTCGGACATCCCGAGCCGGAAGGCATACGGGAACGGCGCGACGGCGACGCCGGACATCAACGGACCGATGCCGGCCCGAAATCGCGTGCCGGCCGTCGTCAGCGCGGCGGCCCCCATAGTCCGTCCGTGGAACGAGCCGTCGAAGACGATGACGTTCTGGCGGGAGGTCGCATGCCGCGCCAGCCGCAGTGCCGCCTCGACCGCTTCGCTGCCGGAACTGACGTAGAACAAGGTGTCCAGTCCCGCGGGCAGCACCTCGCCGAGCCGCTCGGTCAAGGTCAGCAACGGCTCGTGGAGAACCGTCGTGTATTGCCCGTGCACCAGTGTCGCCGCCTGCCGTTGGGTGGCCTCCACCACTCGCGGGTGGCAGTGCCCGGTGCTGGTCACCCCGACTCCCGCGGTGAAGTCGAGGTAGCGGCGACCGGCGGCGTCGAAGAGGTGCACACCCGCGCCGCGTACCGCGACGACGGGCGTGGCTTGCTTCAGGATCGGGGACAGCTGCGACATGAATCTCCTCGGGAAGTGCTGCGGTCAACGGGGTCGGCTCGGGGCGAGCGCGGATTCGAGGAAACCGGCGCGCTCGGCCCAGGACAGCGCGGCCGCCCACCACTGCAGGGTCGGCTCCGCGAAACGCACCCCTGCCCGAGCCAGCGTCGATGTCGTGTACGAGGAATCGACGACGACGTTGCGGTCCGGCAACTGGGACCAGGCTGCTGCCTGCCGGGCGGCGTTCGGGTGCCACTCCTCGACGCGGCCGATCGCTTCGGCGAAGGCGTCGTCGTCGACGAGCGTCACCGGGTAACCGCAGTCGCTGAGCCAGCCGACGAGTTCGTCGTGAGGCAGTTCGTGCGGGGTTTCGACGTGGTAGGTGCCGGGGGCGGTGTGCGGATGCAGGGCCAGTACGGAAATACCGGCCGCGACGGTGTCCGCGTGGGAAAAGGCGAACCTCGTCCTCGGTCGGCGCGGCGCGGCGCGAGCCAGGAGGTAGCCCCTGATCACCTGATAGACGCGGTTGTCGGAAACGTTGTGCTGGAACGCTCCCGTGCGGCTGTGCGCGGCGATGTGCCCGCTGCGGTGGACGAATGCCTGACCGCCCGCCGCCCACGCCCGGATGATCTTCTCGGCGTCGAACTTCGACCGCTCGTAGGAATTGTGGAACCGCTGCCCGATGTTCAGATCGGTCTCGCTGAAACCCCGGGCCGGCCCGTCGAGATATCCCGCGACCGACAGCGTGGAGACGTGGTGGAAACGCACTCCTTCGGTTTCGGTGTCCAGCCAGTCGAGCAGCCGGCGCACGGCCGCGGTGTTCGTCCTCGCCAGCTCCGCCGGAGCGGCGACGAGCCGTACGTCGGCGGCGGCGTGCATCACGATCCGAACGTCGCGCACCGCGGCGCGCCCGGCGGCGGACAGGCCCAGCCCTTCCTGGGTGATGTCGCCGGCGACGACGTCGACGCCGCGGTCGCGAGGGGCCAGCCTCCGTGCCGCATCGCCGTCGTCGCCGCCTCGGACGAGACAGGTGACCCGCGCGCCGCGTGCGGTGAGTTCGGTGAGCAGGTGACTGCCGAGGTAACCGGTGGCGCCAGTGAGCAGTACCCGCGCGGGCTCGTTGACGACCCGGCAGACCGAAGGGGCCCGATCCGGCCCCGGGTACATCACCTGGCCGGACGGCGACGGCACCGCCGTCACCGCCGGGCCCGCACCGGCATCCGCCGCAGCGGCCACCGCGTGCCCGAACGCGGCCATGATGTGTTCAGCACCGCGCCGGGACAACGCCGGAACGGCATAGACGAGATCCGCGACCAGCCTGCCCTCCACGATCCGGGCGGTGAGGTGCAGGCGGTGCGGAGGATCGCCGCTCGGGCACCGCGCGACACCGGGCGACTCGGCGGCGACGGTCCAGCGCAGCGACGGCTCGTCCGGAAGCCGGAAGGCGCCGAGGAAGTTGAAGCCGATCTTCGGGCGGGTGCCGCCGACGTCCATCGGCAGCGGCGGGGTGTCCCGCACCTGCCGTTCCACCTGGTCCACCCGCTCCCCAAGGCGTTCCGCGCAGACATCGGCTCGATCCAGTTCGACCCGCTTCACCGCGGTGAACCAGCCGACGGTGTCCAGGTGCTCGACGGACTCGACGTCCCGGCCGTGTGTCTCCACCTCCACGGTCAGGCTGGACCGGCGGAACCAGTCGGACGCCGCACCCGTGAAAACCGCGAGCAGCGCCGCCTCCAGTCGCTGAGCGCTGCCGAAGCGCGCGGTGAGAGCAGCGGTGGCTGATTCGTCCAGCGCCCAGCTCAACGCGGCCGGGGTGGTGCCGGTGTTCCGGCTGCCGGTCTCCGGTTGCGCGGGCGCGTTTCCGTGCGGCGCGCGAGTCGCGGCCCAGCGGTAGAAATCGCCGGTGGGCGGCAAATCCGCCCGCTCGCCGGCCAGCGCGGCCCGGTAGGCGACCGCGAGATCGTCGAGCAGGATCCGCCAGGACACGCTATCGATCGCGAGATGGTGAACGATGACGGCCAGCCGGTCGTGCACCCCTGCTTCGCCGCGGAACAAATGGACCCGCACGAGGCGCCCGGCGGCGGGCAGCATGCTCCGCTGCACCTGGGTGCAGACCCCTTCCACGAAAACGGCGACCTGGTCCGATTCCGTCGGGAGCTGGGAAAACGTCACGACATCGAGGTCGGCCACCGCGCGCGCACGTGCCGCGGGGCCATCCGGACCGACGGGCCGGCGCAGCGCGGAATGGCGCTCCAGCACCGCGCCGACGGCCTCGCCGAGCGCCGCGCCCTCGACCCGCCGGCCACAACGCAGCAGCACCGCCTGGTTCCACAGCTGCGGTTCTTCGACACCTTGCTGGTAGAACCAGCGCTGCGCCGGGGCCAGCACTCGCCGGTCCGGCCCTGCCCGCCGCGGTCCGGCGTCGTTCTGGACCGGGGCCGCCGCGCCGGCGAGCGATCGTGGCGTCGGATTGAGGTAGAAATCCTCGAAGGTGACCCGGTATCCCCGCCGGCGCAAGAACGCGATCGTGCGCATCGCGAGGATCGAGTCGCCGCCGAGCGCGAGCACGTCGGCGTCGGCGGCGAACTCGGGCAGCCCCAGCGCACCCGCCCAGAGACCGGCGATGGCGTCGGCGAGCAGCGAGTCAGCCGGATCTCCGGCCCGGGTCAGCGCGGCACGTTCCGCGATGACCTCGTCGAGCACCGCGAGGACGCGGGAACGGTCCAGCTTTCCGCTCGGTCCCGCGGGAAAGCTCGGCAGCGCCACGATCGGCATCGGCACCGCGTAGCCGGGGAGCTTTTCGCGCAGGTGCGCGTGGAGTGCGTCCGGCACTTTCGCGTCCGCTCCGGCCAGCCGCACCGCGGCGAGCAACTGGTTGCCCGCGGGCGACGGCCGGGCGAGGACCACCGAGCCGGTGACGTCCGGCCATTCGTCGATGGCCCGCTCGACCTCGGCCGGATCGACCCGGAAGCCGCGGATCTTCACCTGCCGGTCGGCTCGCCCCAGGAAAACGAGCGCACCGTCGCGGCGCCGCCGGCAAATGTCGCCGGTGCGGTACATCCGTTCGCCGCCGTGCCGCACGAAGGACCGCGCGGTCTCGTCGGGCCGGCCGAAGTAGCCAGTGCTGACGCCGGGACCGCCGATCAGCAGCTGACCGGCTTGGCCGTCGGCAACCTCGCACCCGTCCTCGTCGACCAGTTTCACGACCCCTTGGCCGAGAGCCGTGCCGATGGGCACCGTCGATTCGTCGGCAGGCAGTTCCGCAGCGGAGGTCGCGACGAAACAGGTCGCGCCGATCGTCGTCTCCGTCGGTCCGTAGTGATTGACGACCCGCTCGGCGACTGCCGTGTCGAACAACTCAGCGGCGAACGACCGGGACAGCGCCTCGCCGCCCAGCAGCACGGTGCTCAGCGTCAAGGCCCCGGCGGGCCGCCCCTCCAGCAAGATTTTCAAGTGCGTGGGGGTGGTCTTCAGCATCGTCACTCCGGCTCCGCGCACGGACAGCCAGAACGCCTCCGGATCGCGCGTTCGCGAATCCGGCACGATGTGCGCGCGTCCGCCAGTGACCAGCGCGAGCAGCCACGAGGTGTGGCCGAGATCGGCCGCCAAGGTGGTCAAATGCGCCACGCACGGCGGCTCGGCGGCAGTCAGCCCGAGCCGGTCCCGCAGCGCGTGTGCGTAATGCACGACGTTGGCATGGCTGACGGCGACTGCCTTGGGCGCGCCAGCCGAGCCCGAGGTGAACGAAAGGTAGGCCAGGTCGGTGCTCACCGGAAGCTCGACCGTCGCCGGGTCCGTTGGCGCCATTCCGGCGAGCAGGTCGACGTCCACGACCTCGGCGGGCCAGCCGTCCGGAGCCGGCACGGCTGGTCCGCTGGTCACCACGCAATCGGCCGAGATCGCGGTCATTCTGCGGCGCAGTTCGGTTTCGCTCCACTCGTCGCTCGCGACCACCGCCGCGGCTCCCGAGCACAACACGCCGTACAACAGCAGGCAAAGACGCGCGTCTCGCGGCCCGAGCAGGACTACGCGTCGCCCCCGCCCGGCGCCTCGTTCATTCAGCCGTGCCGCGACGTGCGCCGCTAACCGCGCGAGAGTCCGGTAATCGTAGGAACGGGTGTCGTCGCTGAGCGCGATCCGGTCGGGATGGGCCGCCGCCCGCATGCCGAGCAGCTCAGGAATCGAAGCGGGGTATGTGTTCACGAGGTCGGGGTTCTCACTCGGCCCGGAGGGCCGGATGCGCTGAGCGGAGCCGTCGCACGTCCTCGAGCGGACCTCCGATGGCGCTGATCTTCGCCGCGTTTTCCAGCAATGCCAGTTCGTCCGCGCTGAGTCGCTCGTACGGCACCTTCATGATTCCCCATTCGTCCCAGGGAAAACACTCGATCCCGTTCAACGCGGCCAGATCGCGCACCACGGTCGGCCCGATCACCGGCAGACCGCGGCGGCGCAATCCGCTCACGATGAACGTTTCGGGATCGCGCGTTCCGGCGCAGCAGTCCAGCCAGGCCTGCCCGGCCACCACGAACCGGTCGCGCGGCACGTCGACGGGATCGAAGTCGATCCGGTAATCGTGCATCGCCGAGCCGCCGACCTGCGCATCGGCCAGCCGCCAGCCGTGCTCGGCGGTCCAGTACTCGACCACCCAGTGGTCGTCGAACAACCGAGGCGCGCCGAAAATCCAGTTGTAGTTTCCGAACCCGCCCCGGACGCGAGCGGGCACGCCCCGGTGCCGCAGCATCGAAACCAGCAGCACGCAGAAATCCCGGCAGGTCGCGCCGAAGCGATCCTCCGGCGGCCGTTCGGCGAAACCGCCGAGCAGCGCGAGAATTTCCCTGACCTCGCGCGTCTCCCCTTCCGCATAACGCTGGTCCGACAGCATGACGCCGAAGCGCCACAACGCGCCGTCGCGATGCATCGCGACGTTCTGGATCAGCGTGATCAGCTCCGCCACGTCGTCGGGGATGTCCGCGTACCACCCGGCAAGGTCGCCCGGATCGGTGATTTCCGTTTGCTGCCGGTAAAAATCCAGCTCGTTCCCGAATGCCATGTTCGTCAGACCTTTCCGTCCGCGGACGCCTCAGCGCGGATCATGCTGGGGTGCCGCGGTTTCCGGCTCCAGCTCGTAGAAACTCTCGCCGTCGAGATAGTTGATCGTGCCCGCGTCCCGCAGCACGGTTTCCTCGGAATCGTGTTCCAGCAACACCAGCAACGGCAGCAGATCGGTGGTGGTGCGCACGATCCGCTCGCCCGGCTTGACGAAAACGAGCACCTCGCGGAAGCTCTCCAGCTCCCGGATCCGGTCCAGGTGCCGGTAACCGCGCAACGTCCCCTCGACCGGGGAGGCCATCGGCACGATCGCGAAATGGCGGCCGGCCGGGTAATCGCCGCCGGTGCGCTGATGGAACCGGCGCGGGTTCAGGTAAGCGTCCACCGTCAGGTCGATCTGGGACTCGCCGAGCACCTCCCTGGCGAAAGACGGAACCCGTCCGCCGCACAGCCGCGCGCCCACCTCGACCAGAGCCGGGCCGTCCTCGGTCATCTTGATGTCAAGGTGCGCCGGGCCGTGCCGGATGTCCAGCGCGTCCAGCACCCGGCCCGCGTAGTCGGCGAGCCGGTCCTGCACCTCGCCGCGGCGGCGCATCAGGTGCACCTGGTTGGCGAAGTCGATGATGCCGTTCACCGAAATCCGCGCGGTGCGCCAGATGTCGGTGACGTGCCGCTTGCCGTCGCGGCTGACGGTGTTGACCGAGTATTCGGTGCCGCGAAGGTATTCCTGCGCGACGACGCCGGCGTTGCGCTCGGAGTAGAGATTGACCGCGCCCACGACCTTGTCGAAGGCGGCGGCCGATTCCTCCGGCGTGTCACAGAAGTGCAGCCCGTCCCCGCCGGTGGACCGCAGCGGCTTGATGACGATCCGGCCGCCGATCGAGCGGTGCCAGGCGAAGACTTCTTCTGCCGACTCCGGGCGGAGTTGCCGCATCGTGGTCAGTCCCGCGCGCCGGACCGCTTCGATCATGGCGTACTTGTCCCGGCGGGCCTCGCTCAGCTCGACGCCGTTCGTCAGCAATCCCAGACCGGCACTGAGCCGGTCGGCGAGTTCGATACCCGGTTCTTCGCCGGCCACGACGGCGATCGGCTCGTGCGCCCGGCACTTCGCCAGGGTGGCGGCCAGGTCGCCGTCATGGACGATGTCGTCCACATAGTCCGCGCGGTCCACCGGCCGGCTCTGGAACAGCGCCGGAACCACCGGGCTGCTCTGCACCCTGACCAGATCGACGCCCGCGCCGCGGAACTCGTCCGCCAGCGCCTTCGTCGTACCGTACGCGTCGACCACGACGACCCGGCGTGCTGATGACATCGTTCGATCCTCATTTCTCTGCTTCGGCGGGAACCGGTTCCCCGGCCGGTGCGGCGGGTTGCTCGGACTCCGGGCGATTCGCCTTGATCAGCCCGCGCAACGGGCGCGAGGCGAGCAACCCGACGAGGACGCCGACGCCGCCGATCACCACGAAGCTGACTTGGTGCGAGCTGTGGTCGTACACCAGCCCCGCCAGCGGCGGCCCCAAAGCGTTGCCCGCCATCACCGCTGTCCCGAAAAGACTCATGACCATGGCCCGCGAGCCGGAAGGGGCCAGCGCGCCCGCGACCTGAGCGAGCGCCGAGAACGCCGGGGAGATGAGCGAAGCCACGGGGATGAACGCGACGAGCAGCCAGCGCCAGTCGGCCCAGATGCCAATGGGGAGCATGAAAAGCCCGACGGCGACGACCACGGGAGCCGGCGCCCAGCCGCGCTTGCGGCCCCCGTAGGCCAGACCGCCGAGGAGCGAACTGGCCGCGCACACCGCCATCACCGCGCCTGCCCACGCAGTCTGCCCGGCCGACTTCAGCGTTGCCAGCAGGGCGACGTCGCTGCCCGAGGTCATCACGCCCACGGCGGCCACGCAAGCGAACACCAGGATCAGCTTGGCGCTCAGGATCGACCGGGCTCCCCCGCCCGCGGTGGCGGACGTCGAATGTTCCGCGGGGAGCTTGCGGCCCGCCAGCAGGGCACCGGACAGCACGAACGCCGCGCCCACGACCACAATCGCGGCCGTGTTGCTCACCTGGGTGGCGATCACCACGGCCGCCGCCGGCGCGAGCAGCACCGAGAAGGCGGTCAGCATCGAGCTGAGGGCGAACGCGGTGTGGCTGCGGTCCTCCGGAACGAGAGCGCTGACTGCCAGCCGCGTGATGGTGCCGCCGGACACTACGAACATCCCCGCACCGAACGCGGCCACCGCGAGCACCGGGAACGGCATGGCCACGAGGCACCCCCAGAACGCCCCGTGGACCATGGTCGCCGCGATGAAGATCGGCCGCAGGCCCCGCCGATCCATGAGCCTGCCCTGCAACGGCGAGCCGATCGCCATGCCCGCCATCCACAGCGCGACGACGAGACCGGCGGCGCCGAAGTTACCGTTCCGCACCTCGGTAGCGGAATAGAGAGTGAGCACCACGGGCGCCGCGGTGCTCGGGAGATTCAGCAGCAGACCCAGCATCAGGAACGCGGCGAAGCGGGGAATCGACAGCACCCGGCGATAGGCGTTGAGGTCGATCATGAAGATCCTCCGAGATCGCGAAACTGGGCTGATAAAAGAACTGTCGATCAAACAGCGGGCGATTCCCGCGCACTTGCCGGCGCGCCATCCGGACGAGAACGGATGGCGACGTCATGATTATCGGCTTCGCGCGCGCCTGTCCACTTTTTGCCAAGCAGAAAAGCTTTTCCGCCGAAACCGGCGCCAAGCCATTTCCCGTGGTGCCGGTTTCGGCGGTGTTCGACTGCCCGATTCAGTCAGTCGAACACCGCGCGGAATTTCCGGGTTCCCTATTTGGCCTTTTCCTCGACCGCCATGGCCACCTGACGCTCGAGCCGTTCCGCGAAAACCTGCCAGACCGCCGCGCATTCACGCGCGACCCGAACCACCGTCTCACGTTGGTGCGAGGGCACCCTGCGCACCATTTCGTCCCATTGGCCGTCGTCGACCGCGACACAGCCGATGTAGCGCAGCAACGACCGGCCGGCATCGGTGAGCCGCAAAGACGGATCCCGAGCGAGCAGCGCGACGAATTCGGCCGACGAGGCGTCCCGGGGCCCGCCCCGGCGGGCTCCCCGGCCGCCCTTGCGCCGAGCCCGTTGCTCCTCGATCGGGCTCACCCCCGGCGGATATTCCGCCGGGGCACGGCGGGCCTCGACGGCCGGCCCGCAGGCCGTGTCCGGTTGCTGCTGACGGGGGGTCAGCGGGTCCTCGCCGCGAGCGAGCCTTGCCCGCACGTCTCGCGCGGTCGACGGCGATATGCGGGCCTCTTTCGCGATGTCGCGCAAGGAAGCCCTCGGGTTCGCACTGATCACCGCGGCAGCTCGTCTGCGTGCCTCGGCGCCGTCCAGCGGACGCAGCCTGCCATCCCGGCCGACCCGGGCGTTCGACTGCCCGATCCGGACAGTCGAACACGCCCGGATCGTCGCGACCGTGCTCGGCGACAGGCCGGTGACCGCCGAGACGCGCCGATCCGACCAGGCCGGATGAGAGGCGATGATCCGGGCGGCGGCGACCTTGCGGTCGGCCGCCGACAGCGGCAGGCCGTGCGCGTGGTTGAGCTCGACGGCCAGCGCGAAGGCATCCAGGTCGTCGCCGCTGAAAAACACCGCGTCGATGGTGCCGTCGCCGCGCAGGACGGCCGCCTTGAGCCGGTGCATCCCGTCGATGACCCGCATGGTCGCCCGGTGGACGACGATCGGGGGCAACGCGCCCTCCGTCTCGGCGAGCAGCTTCACGTGCTCGGCCTGCACGCCGCCCGTACGGGGCGAATCCCCGCTCACCAGCCGGTCGATCAGCACCTTTTCCGGTGCGGTGGACAAACCAGGTCTTCCGATCAGCAGTCCATGCACGTCGCGTCTCCTCCCTCAGCCGCGGCGGAGCCCGACAGCCGCCGACCCCGGCTCGACGCCGGAAAGAAGCCGATCGGCGTCCGCACTCCCCGCCCAGATCCCACCGCAGCTTCGCCGACCGCGCAGACGTTTCGCAGACGTCAGGATGTCTGCGCAGGTCAGCGGCTATTTCAGGGGATCGCGACGGTCGCTGGGCGCTCGAAGACGGTGAACCCGTGCCGCTCGTACAGCCGGTGCACCGGGTTGCCGTCCGTAACGACCAGGCCCAGGACGCTGGCTCCCGCCAGCGCCGCGCGAGCCAGCGTCCGCCGAAGCAGGAGCGTTCCCGTGCTCGGATACGAGGGGTGCCGGAACAGGTCCGTGATCAGCAGGCCGCCCCAAGGAGCTTCGCCGGGGAGGTCGTTGACCAGAAGGCCCGCGACCACCGCGCCGCCATCGCAGATCAGCCCGCTCAACGGGGACAGCGGCCCGAACGACGTCCCGGCCACCAGCCCTTCGAGACGGTCGAGCACCACGTCCGGATCCGCGTACTCCGCCCGGTAGTCGGCATGACCGGGCGGGTAGGCCGCGCGCCAGGCGGACACCAGGTCGGCGGCGGGCCGGTCAGCGGATTCGAGCCGCAGCGGCCAGTCCGGTTCCCGGCTCGCCCATTCGCCGGGCGGGCGCAGCTCCGAGAGGTCACAGGTCATCCGCTGAGTCGCCCGGGTGAGCCGGGCTCCGCGTGCCACCAGTTCGTCGGCGAGCACGCGCGGACCGGTCGCCAGCCAGCCCGACATTTCGCGTAACGCGACATCGGCGGCGCCTTCCTCGAGTACTTCGATTCGGTCCGCCCAAGGTTGCCCTTGAAACTCTCGCCGAAGATAAGAAAAAACCGGAACACCGTCAGCATCGATGCAAAACTCGCGCACCCCGACTCCCTACCTTGATGCCCAGGCCGCAGGTTAACATGCACCGGATGACAGGGACCAGCATCAGTCCGGACGCCGAAGAACGGGCGATTGTCGATTCGCTGTTGACAAAAATGGGACTGGGCGCGCTTGGCGCCGTCACCGGAACATACGCCGGGCGGCATCGGAATTGGGCGGGCGCCACCGAATCGGGTGCCGAGGTGTTCATCAAGCGAATTGAGCCCGATTCGCCGGGCGCCGCCGGCAGGCTCGGCCGGTTGATCTCGCTGGAATCCGCGTCCTGGAATCCCGTGCCGAGGCCGCGCTGCTGGGGATGGGACCGGGAATCCGGTTTTCTGGTGTACCAGCTGATCACGCCCGCGCGCGACGGCAGGAAACTCGCCGACGACGGCGAATTCGAGCAGACCGCCGCGGCGGCTCTCGGCCGGTTGGTCGCCGGGCTGCACGACGCGGAACCTCCTTCGTGGCTTGACACCTCCGTTCCCCAGCTGCCCCCGCTGCGCGATCTCGAAGCCCTCCCGCTGGAGTCCTTCCGCGTCGCGTGCGCCGCCGAGCTCGAGCTGTGGCGGTTGGCCCAGCAGGACGAGGCCCTTGTCGCGGCGATCCGGCGATTGCGCGACACGGCTGGAGTGCCGCTCGCGCCCACGCACTGCGACTTGCGCCTCGACCAATTCATTTTCAGCGACGACGACATCCTCCTCGCCGACTGGGACGAGCTGCGGCTGGCCGATCCCGCGCGAGACATCGGCGCCTTCGCCGGGGAATGGCTGTACCGGAGCACCCTGCGGATCACCGAGGACGGCGGCGTGCACGACCATCGGGAAATCGTGGCCAGGGGCACTGCCGAGTTCGCCGCGGTGCGTCCCCTGATCACCGCGTTCTGGCAGGCCTACCTGAGCCACCGCCGGCATCGCGAGGACGCCGAACTCGCCCGGCGTTCGGCCGCGTTCGCCGGCTGGCACCAGTTCGACCGCGTCGTCGCGGCCGCCCACGGGCAAACCAAGCTCGCGCCGGTCGAGCGCGCCGCGGCCGGCATCGGCCGGACCGTGCTGCTCAATCCGGAGCGGTTCGCCACGACACTGGGACTGACGACGTGACCACCCTCTTCCCGACCACTGGATCCTCGCCCGAGGCGTTGCTCGATGCCTTGGGAGACATCGAGGTCGACGTTCAGCGCAACCGGGCGGTCGTCGCCGGCCAAGCGATGCGGGCGGCGAACCGGGCCGAGTTGCGGGCGAAACTCGCGGCGGCGCTGTACGACCGCTTCCACGTGGGCAAGATCGTGAGCACGCCGGAACCTCCCGGCCTCCGGAGCCGGCTGATCGCGGCGGTTCCCCATGAGTTCACCGCTGTTCGCGGGCGCGTGCTCTCCCGGGATTCCGGGAGCGAAACGATCGTCGAAATCGAGGGAGTCCGGGTGCGCGTAACGGAATCCCAGATCGCCTCCCGCACCGAGGGAGAATACGTCTCGATCAACCTGGGTTGCGTCCGCCCGAATCTGGCGCCCGACTTTGTGCTCGTCGACGGTTCGGCGGGGCACGGCCTGACCCCGGCCGGCCACACCTTGCGCGTCTACGCACATCTCCTCGACCCGGAAACCGCGCCCGCCGCGTGGCGGGCGATCCTGGTTTTCCTCGAAGAAAAGCGTGTTCCTTTTCGCGCGAAAATCAGCCTGCGCGTTCCGCGGCGCGACGCGCTGGTGCTGTATCTGGGGCCCGAGGCATGGCCGTCCGCCTCGGACATCGCCGATTCGCTGGCGCGGCAGCCCGGGCTCGGCCACGCCGTCTCCGCGTACGCTCACCAGCTCTCCCCAGGCGTCGCGGCAGCCTGGGATCCGGCGGATCCTCGTCCCGGCTACCAGGGCCTCAGTTTCGGAGAACACCGTTCGCACGCTCTCGCGGACGCCTTGCTGAGCCCGGGGACTCCAGCCG
Source organism: Amycolatopsis sp. NPDC003676 (assembly GCF_053587275.1). Taxonomy (NCBI): domain Bacteria; kingdom Bacillati; phylum Actinomycetota; class Actinomycetes; order Pseudonocardiales; family Pseudonocardiaceae; genus Amycolatopsis; species Amycolatopsis sp. NPDC003676. The sequence continues at coordinate 80,344 of NZ_JBSFNS010000007.1, read as the reverse complement.
ACCAGCTCGCCGCCGCCCTCGCGGCGGGCAACGTCGACCCGACGAGGATTTACCGAAACATTACTTCCCCTGCCGTGTGATCCATTTCACACAAGTTGCTCGCTTGCCATTCCGGCCAACCACCTACAGGCTGTGCAATCGCGACAAGGAACACGCGCTCAGAAAGGTTGTTTGATGCACGCCGAAGAACTGTTCGAGGCTTACGCCGAATTCACCACGCCGACCGAGCTTTCCGCTCCCACCGCCGGCTCGCAGACGGTGTCGCGCAACACCGCGACACCTGGTTTCCTCTACCAGTCCGCCGAGGCCGGGCCGGAGACGGGGAACTAATCAGGCTCAACTGGGGGAGGACGAGGTGGCGACTTTTCGGGAAGTCTTCGCGAACTCCGAATTCCGTGCCATCTTCTGCGGCTTCGGGTTCTCCACGGCAGGCGACTTTCTCGCCAGGGGCTCGGTGACGATCGGCGTCTACGTGTCGAGTCAGTCGACCGGGCTCATGGCCGTCACCTACGCCTTGACCTTCCTTCCGGACCTGGTCGGCGGGGCATTGCTTTCCGGCCTCGCCGACCGGTTCAAGCGCAAGACCGTCATGATCGCGGCCGATCTGCTCCGTGCCGCGCTGGTCGCCGTGATGGCCTCCAGCGGGCTGCCGCTCGCGGTGCTGTGGCTGCTGTTCATCGCGGTCCGCTTGCTGGATTCGCCGTTTCGCAGCGCGCAGACCGCGACCCTTTCGGTCGTCCTCAGCGGTGACCGCTACGTGGTCGGCACCTCGGCCAACACCATGCTGGCCAACCTCGCGGTCGGCGCCGGTTTCGCGGGAGCCGGCGCGGTCGCGCAGCAACTCGGCATGAGCACCGCGCTCTACATCAACGCCGGCACCTTCGTCTGTTCGGCGCTGCTGATCTGGCGTGGCGTCCGGTCTCGTCCCGTGGCCGAAACCAGTGCGGCGCGCGCCGGCGGCTGGTGGACCTCGCTGGCCGCGAGTTCGCAGCTGATCCGTGCCGACCGCCGGCTGCGAGTGCTGATGTGCTTCGCGGTCGTTCCCGGCATCTGCATGGTCGCGACCACGCTCGCCGCGCCTTACGCGATCGAGTCGGGCAACGGTGAAGCCGTCGCCGGAGCCTTGATGGGGGTCGGCTCAGCCGGAATGGTCGTCGGCGTGTGGGCGGTGGCCAGGTGGGTGCGCCCGGAGACCCGGATGAAGCTGCTGGGCGTGCTGGCGGTCGCGTCGGCGGTGCCGTTCATTCTGTGCGCCTGGCATCCGGGGCTGGCGGCCGACACGCTGATCTGGTTCGTCAACGGCGCCGCGACCTGCTTCTGGGTTCCCGTGACCACTGGCGTGGTGACCGCCTCCCCCGAGGCCATGCGGGGCCAGATGAACGGGCTGATTTTCGCGCTGCTTCGCGTCGTCCAGGGAGTCGCCGTGCTGGTGTACGGCCTCCTGTCCGAGGTCTTCTCGGCTTCCTCGGTGATCGCCGCGGCCGGTCTGCTGGGCGTGGTCGTGTCCTGCCTGATCGGGCTCGCGTGGCGGCGGGTCGGCGAGCAACCTCGATCAGTCGCGGCGAAGGTCGGCACATGACCGGCGAAGCCCGGCCGAATCGGGCAGCTCGGTTCCCGCCAAGCAGTCGTCGACGAGATCGCAGTACTTTTTCGCGACGGCCGGATTTCCCGCGGCCTGGTGAGACAGTGCGAGGGTCTGCAGCGCGCGGGCCTGATCGAGCTGGGCGCCGAACTTCCGAGCCGCGGCGAGCGCCGACTCCGCGCAGCTGATCGCGCAGTCGACGTCCCCATTGTCGAGTTCGGCACGCGCCAAAACGATTTCCGCTTGCATGCCCAGTATCCGCAGACCTGAGGTTTCGCAGAGTTCTTTCGCCTTCCGCGCCTGAGACACGGCCGACGCGGCGTCACCGGTCAGCCTGCTGACTTCAGCATGTCCGGCGAACGCGGCGATCTCTCCGCGGCGGTACCCGATTTCCTGGGAAACCCCCAGCGCCGCACGGTAGTGCCGGCGCGCCTCGGCCAGCTCGTCCTGAACGCAGTACACCGCGGCCAGCGCGGTCAACGCGTCCGCTTCGTCCTCCCGCGTCGCGCTGCTGCGGGCGATCCGCAATGCCAGCCGGGCGTTCTGCGCGGCGGACGTCGTGTCGCCGGCCTCCCGGTACGCGCGCGAGAGATGGCCGAGCACGTCCGCTTCGAAGTGCCTGACCGAGCCGCGCCGAAGCAGTTCCAGAGACTTGGTGAATTGGACGACGGCCTCGCGACAATGCCCGCGCAGCAACAAAACCTCGCCGAGCATGCCGCGCACGTCCCCCTCGGTGGCTTGTTCACCGGAAAGATCGCAGAGCGAGAGAGTCCTGCGGGCGGCGGCTTCGGCGTCGTCCAGGTTCCCCCGCAGCAACTCGGCATAGCAGAGTCCGAGCCAGCCGAACCGCTGCAAGGGCACGTTGGTGGTTTTCTCCGCCAGTGCGAGGCCGGCGCGCACCCGAGCGGCGCCGTCGTCGACTTTCCCCACCTCCCGGTCCAAGGCTCCGAGCGAGATGAGCGTATGAGCCTGCCCTTCGACGTGCCGCGCGTCCTGATAGGCGACGCGCGCCTCCGTGAAGTGCCGCAGGGAGGCTTGGTTGTCGCCATGCCGAAAGCTCAGCGATCCCATGGAGCAGTGGGTGGCGGCGATGGCGGGGAGATTCTCGCGGGCCACCGCCGCACGAAGCGCGGCAGCACAAGCGCTCTGTCCTTCTTCGCGATAACGGCCGCTGGTCACCAAGTACGGCCGCAACGTCTCGACCAGCAGCCAGGACAACCAGGCCAGTCCACCGTCGGCGGCGTCGACGACGGCCGCGAGCACGTTCAGGCATTCGGCGTCCATCCAGGCCATGGCTTCGGCTTGGTTCGCGAAGAGATCAGGCGGGGTCCGCGCGAGGCTTTCCGGTCGGGGAAGCCGCACATAAGTGGGGTACAGCAACGATCCCGCTGCCTCAGTGTGGTGCAAGTAGAACGTAAGAAGTCTTTCCTGAGCCGCCGTCAGCGTGACCTCGTCGTCGGCCTCCGCGCATTGCTCCGCCGCGAACGCGCGCAGCAGGTCATGCAGCTGGTATCTGGAACCGCCGGTCCGCACGAGCAAGTTCGCCACGGTCAGTCGTTCGAGCATCGTCCGGACCTCGGAACCGGGCAGCCCGGTCAAGGCGGCGATGGCATCGGCCGAGAAGTTCGGCGCCACGACAAGTCCCAGGAACCGGAACACTCTCGCGGTGGCGTCGTCCAGCGTCACGTAGGAAAGCTGAAACGCGTTGCGGACCGCGGCTTCCTCGTCGCCGACGATCCTGAGCGAAGCCAGGCGGTTCCCTTGCCGCAGCTCCGCGACGTAGTCGGCCAGCGGAGAGTCCGGCAGGCCGGCCGCATTGGCGGCCGCGATCCGGATCGCCAGCGGCAGGAAGCCGCACAGCTCGACGAGCTCCCCCGCCGCCGAAGGTTCCGCCGCCACCCGGTCCTGGCCCACGATCAGGGCCAGCAGGGAGCGTGCGCACTCGCTGGTGAGCACGCCCACGTGGAACAACACCGCACCCTGCAAAGCGACGAGGCCCCGCAGCTCGTTCCGGCTGGTGATCAGCACGCCACAGCCGGGAGCGTTCGGCAGCAAAGGGCGCACCTGTGCCGGATCGGCCGCGTTGTCCAGAACGATGAGGACTTTCCGGCCGCGCAGCAAAGTGCGGTACAGCGCGACTAGTTCTTCCTGGTCTGAGGGAAGGGTCGTCATCGCCGGATTCAGCGCGGCCACGAACCGGGCCAGCACCTCGGTGGGGGTCAATGTCGGGGCCGCCGCGTGCCCGCGCAGGTCGACGTAGATCTGGCCGTCCGGGTAGTGGCTGCTCTTGCCCTGCGCGATCCTGACCGCGAGCGAGGTCTTGCCGACGCCCGGCAGCCCGGTGAGCACGAGCACCGGGCTGCTCGCGCTCGACCCGGCCAGCACGTTCTCGATCTTGTTCACCAGCTGGTCCCGGCCGACGAAGTCCGGTACCGCCGTGGGCAGCTGATGCGGCACCAGCTCGCGGGCGGGCGAGCCCGCCGGCACCGGCACGGCGGGGGCCGGATCGCCCGCCAGGATCTGCTCGTAGGTCTTCTGCAATTCCGCGGTGGGATCGACGCCGAGCTCGTGGGCCAGCGCTCGCCTGATCCGGCTGTAAACCGCGAACGCTTCGGCCTGCTGGCCCGAACGGTAAAGCGCGAGCATGAGCTGGCCGTGCAGCCGTTCCCGAAGCGGGGCGGCATCGGCGGCGGTTCGCAATTCCTGGACCAGTTCACGATGCTTGCCGAGCTGCAGTTCGGCGTGAAACAGGCTTTCCATCGCCGTAAGGCGTTCCTGCTCCAGACGAGGAGCATGGATGGTGCGCAAGAGATCGGACGGGATGTCCGCGAGCGCCGCGCCGCGCCAACACGAGAGACACTCCCGTAAAGCACGGGCCGCTTCGCCTAATTCTTCCGTCCGCCGCGCATAGTCGTGGAGCTCCCGGAATCGTTCGAGATCCAATTCTCCCGGCCGGACGGAAATCTGGTAGCCGCTGGACAGCGTCGTAATTCGTTCGGCGTCGCCGATGACCCGGCGCAATCGCTGCACATAGGTCTGCAGCGTCGCGCGCGCACCGCGCGGCGGAGCTTGCTCCCACAGCTGATCCACGAGGTCGTCCGCACTGACCAGGCTGTTGGCGGACATCAGCAGCATGGCCAGCAGGACCCGCTGCTTCGGCGCGTTGACCGGCACGGCCTCGCCCGCGACGACCACTTCGAGCGGGCCAAGAATGCGAAACTTCAGCTCTGCCATCGTCGTCCACCTCCCCGTGCCAACGCTCGGCGGGCCAATTGTAGTCGGCGGCTATCACCCGCCGCGGCCAAATCGAGGTTTCCCGGGGGCCGATGTGCTGACGCTGGGCGCCGGTGAACTAACCGCCGCATTCCAAGGCCGGGAGATTCCGGCCGGGCCGAACCTCGGCGAAGTCCCGCGCGTGCTGCGTCGCCGGAAAGACCAGCTTCACCGGTCCCTGCGCAGCAGCGGTTCGAAAGCCAGGAACCCCTCACGTCGCAGCACAGCCGCGAACTCGGCATCGGCAAATCCCTCGCGTACCGCCCGATCTACGCAATTCTCGCCGACGCGGCCATCCCCACCACCACGAGACGCCCACTGCACAGACCCAGTCCGAGCAAGAGCTTCGCCATTCCCCGCCGCAGCCGTCGACGGATCGCCGGGGCCGTGGTCGCGGTGTCCGCTGTCGCCGCAGTCTGCGTGATCGTCGCGGAGTACTTCGTCCTCAACTGCACAATCGCGCCGTTGGTGCGGCCGAGCGCGCCGATATCACCGGCTGACCCGCATAGATAGCAATTGTCCCCAGGTTATCCACAACCCACTGTGGACAACCTAGGGACAACTTGGATTCACGGCCTCAGGCGTTGATCTCCTGCGGCGCACCGCCGACGGTGATCTTGCGCGGCTGAGCCTTCTCGGAGACCGGAATGCGCAGCGTCAGCACGCCGTCGACGTAGTCCGCGGCGATGCGCGTGGTGTCGAGCGTGTCGCCGAGGAACAGCTGGCGCGAGAACTTGCCGCGCGGCCGCTCGGACACCTGGACCTGCGCGTCCTCGACCGCGACCGGGGTGCGCTCGGCGCGGACGGTGAGCACGTTGCGCTCGACGCTCACGTCGATGGAATCGCGGGCGATCCCCGGGAGGTCGAACTGGATGACGTACTCGTCGCCGGCGCGGTAGGCGTCCATCGGGACGGAGCGCGGCGCGGTGCCCTGGCCACCGAAGAACTGCTGCGTCAGGCGGTCGAACTGGGCGAGCGGGTCGGTGCGGATCAGCATGTCGAATCCCCTTTCGGACAACTGCGGCCAGCTGCTGCGGCGCTGACCAAGCCTTGCGAAGTTGCCAACGCACGACTCAACTTATTTGTTCCCTGGTAGCTCAGATCACAGTGACAGCGAGAGACCGCCCGAAACTGTCGGTGCCGGTCCGTAGAGTGCGTCTCGTGATCGACCAGCTGACGATCCCGACCGACGCGGGATCCTTCGACGCAATCGCCGCCGGCCCCGAAGACGGCCGCCCGGTACTGCTGCTGCACGGCTTTCCCCAGGCCGCCGTGGAGTGGGAGCACCAGGTGGCGACGCTCGGCGTGCTCGGGTACCGCGCGATCGCGCCGGACCAGCGCGGTTATTCGCCTGGCGTGCGGCCCGAGCGCCCGGCCGAATACGGCATCGCGACGCTGGTGTCCGACGTCGTGGCGATGGCCGACACGCTCGGCTGGAGCACGTTCGACCTGGTCGGCCACGACTGGGGCGGCGCGGTCGCGTGGTGGACGGCCGACGAGCACCCCGACCGGCTGCGCAGCCTCACCGTGGTGTCCACGCCGCACCCCGGAGCACTCGCCGAAGCGCTGCGGACGGACGAGGACCAGCACCTGCGGTCGGCCTATATGACGGAGTGGCGGCAGACGCCCGCCACCGAGCGGCGCATGCTGGCCGACAACGCCCAGGCGCTGCGCGACATCTTCGACCGGCGCATCCCGCCGAGCAAGATCGACGAGTACGTGCAGCGGCTGTCCGAGCCAGGCGCGCTCACCGCCGCGCTGAACTGGTACCGAGCCGGTCGGCCAGGCGGGAAAATCGGCAAGATTTCGGTGCCCGCGATGTACGTGTGGTCCACAGAGGACGTCGCCTTCGGTTCCGTCGCCGCGCTCGACACGGCGAATTGGTGCACCGGGCCGTACCGGTTCGAGATGCTCGAGGAGGTGTCGCACTGGGTAGCGGAGGAAGCGCCCGAGGCCTTGACCTCGTTGATCGTCGAGCATCTCGGCAGCCGGTGAGACCCGGGCTCGCCCGCGCCGTCGTTCGGCCGGGTGTCCGGCGGGCTGAAGATTCGAGCGTTGCGTGAAGACCCGACACTCGAATCGGGCGAAACGGCCACCCGGCTCGCGGTATCGGCCGCCAGGTGGGTGGTGTTCAGTATCCGGAGTGGACACCAGCACTGAAGCCGAAACCGAACGCGTCGTCTTCGTGACCGAGGACGGCGTGCCCACCGGGGAGACCGGGCCGAAGCTCGCCAGCCATCACGCCGAGACGCGACTGCACCTCGCGTTCTCCTGCTACGTCCTGCGCCGTTCGGACAACGCCCTGCTGATCACCCAGCGCGCTCCGCACAAGAAGGTGTGGCCGGGGGTGTGGACCAACAGCGTGTGCGGTCATCCCGCGCCCGCCGAAGCGCTGGAGACCGCCGTGCGCCGGCGGGCCGCGTACGAACTCGGGCTGCCCGCACTCGACGACCTCGAGTGCGTGCTGCCCACGTACCGCTACCGCACGCCGCCCTTCCAGGGGATCGTGGAGAACGAGTTCTGCCCGGTATTCGCCGCGTGGACGGACGTCGATCCGCGGCCGAATCCCGAAGAAGTGGGCGGCTGGCGATGGATTTCCTGGGCCGATTACACACAGTGGATCACAGATCCGACGACTGACGCGAGCTACTGGGCCCGTGATCAATTCGCGCAGCTCAAGGACAAAAAGCCCTTCTCCGCGCTCTGAGGCGAAGAACTCCGCTGCGTGACAACAGCGGAAGTCCGTCGTCCACTTGAGCGAAATTCACCTTCGTACGTACCGATCACTCAAGCCACCGCTCCTTTACGACGAAAACGATGGAGTGGCGGAGGTCAGAGTGGCGACGGACGACGAGCTCGGAACGGGGGATACCGCACCAGACTTGTTGACGTTGCACGAGTCCATCGCGGACCTGTTCGCGACGCGCGGCGACTGGCGGCGGGCCTACCGGCACCTGCGCTCGGCACTCGACATCGCGCGAGCGGGCAGCCTGCGCGACCCGCTCACCTCGAGCTACAACCGCCGGTACCTCGACCAGCGGCTGCCCGAACTGCCGGCCGCGGTGGCCGTTGCCCTGGTCGACCTGGACCGGTTCAAGTCCGTGAACGACACGTACGGTCACCTTCTCGGCGACCGAGTCCTCTGCCGGGTCGCCGATCTCCTGCAGGAGGGGCTGCCGGCCGATGCGTTCTGCGCACGGTACGGCGGCGAGGAATTCGCTCTCGTCCTGCCGGGAATCGATCACCGGGGAGCCGTCCGGGTCGCCGACGCCGCGCGCCTGCGGGTCGCCCGTCATCCCTGGTCAGAACTGCAGCCGGGCCTGCGGGTTACGATCAGCGTCGGCCTCGCGCACGGCACCGGATCCGGGCCGCGCCAGCTCCACCGGGCCGACAATCTCCTTTACGCCGCGAAGCGCGCCGGCCGCAACAAGGTCGCTTTCCATGACCGCGAGACCGCGCAGGTAATTACGCACTCTGAGTAACACGCGTCTGCGATTACTCCATTCACCGAACCCGAACTTCACCTGTTCGTCCGCTTCAGTGCGCCTTAGGGCGACGCATGGTGAAGAAATTCGCGGGAGGGTGTCGTCACGAACGGCGGGTATCCGTACGATAACGAAAAGCTCCCCCGGTACGACGAGTCCTGGGAGACCCGGCGAAGCCGCCGGGTGTTCAAAGGTAAGCCGCCCCAGCCTGGCGCCTGACGTGCGAGAGGAGACCGAGTGCCCGACGAGCGCAACACCCCCGGCACCGGTCGCCATTCCGACACCACGGCACGCCCGCGCGGCGGACGCCGCCGTTCGATGGACACTCACGGCGGCATCAGCGTGTCCGACGTGGTCGCGCGGCACACCGGGGAGCGCCCCGCCTTCGCCGACGATCCCGGCACGCAGCTTTCGGAGCCGGTGAGCCGGCTCGCGGAACCGGGCACTCGCCGAGCCGAGCCAGGCCGCCGTCGGGCGGATGCCGAGCCCGGGCGACGGCGGGCTGAGCCGGACGCTGGTTATGTGGGAGCGAACGGCCTCGCCGGGCTGCCCGCCGAACCGGGCCGCCGGCGGGCAAACGGGCACGCCAACGGGGTTGGTAGTCGGCACGCTGGAGACGCGTCGGATCTGAACGGCGATCGGGCCAACGGGCAGGTCAACGGGGTCGGCGGTCGGCACGGCGGGTCGGCAGAAGACGACGCTGCACCACGGGGCGCGCGCGTCAGCGGAGCGGGCGAACTGGCCGGAGGCAACACCGGCACGTCTGGCAGACGGGCCAACGGGCGCGGTCGTCGCCACAGCGAGCCCGCGGAAGACGATCTCGCCCCCAGTGGCGCTCCGACGAACGGCCACGTCAACGGGGTTGGCCGACACGGCGAGCCCACGGCAGACGACGCTGCGGGCGGGCGGGCGAACGGCCACGTCAATGGAGCCGACAGTCGGCACGGCGGGCCTGCGGCAAACGACGCCGCGCTAGCTGGTGGATCGGCGAACGGGCACGCCAACGGCATCGGCAGTCGGCACAGTCGAGAGGATGCTGGCGGTTCCGAGTTCAGGAACGGGCCCGTAGAAGACCGCCCCACGCTGGGGAGCCCCGCGAACGGGCCGGTCAACGGTGGTGGCAATCGGCGCGGCGGGGCTTCGGGCGATGACGATGGGCTTTCCGGCGGCCGTCGGGCGAATGGGGAGCGTCGTGGTGGCGTTTCGGACGTCGACGGCGGGAATGCTGCACGGGTGGGCGGACGGGCGCTTCTCGGCGGTCCGGTGCCTGATGGCAATCGCCACGGTGTTCCGGATGCTCCCGAGACGCCGGGGAACGGTGGCGGCGCTCGACGTCGGGAAACTGGGGCTTATCGGGCTGAGCCTGGTGAAACAGGCGGACCTGGCGGTCGTCGCCGGGACGTGAGCCAGCAGTCCCCGGGGGCTGGCGAAGCAGGTGCCGGGGAACGTCCCGCCGAGGCTGGACCTGGCGAGGTAGCTGGGCGGACGGGGGAACCGCGGCGTCGGCGGGCGGCCGGGGCCGCGGATGACGAACTGGCCGGAAGTGCCGAGCAGGATTTGGGTTCTCCGGTAGCGGGGACGCGGCGTCGGCGGGCGGATGGGCTTCCGCCGCGGCCTCGGCAGGGTGGTGGGGTCCCGGCTTCGCCGGATCCGCCGGGGCCTCGGCGGCCGCACGGTGCGGAGAACACTTCTGGGCAGCGGATGCCCGGTCCGGACTCTGGTGGGCATCGGCTCCCGGGTCCGGAATTCGACGGGCCGCGGGCGGCAGGGCCGGGGGTCGGCGGTTCCGGCACGCCACGGATGCCTGGCGGACCCGCGGAGCAACGGACAGCTGACTCGGCGGCGCTGCCCGACGAGCATCGGATGGCCAGCCCCGACTCCGTGGGGCAACGGACGCCCGGGCAAAACTCTGGCGGGCACCGGGTGCCTGGCCCGGAAGCGGGCGGGCAGCGCATGCCCGGCCCGGCGCGGCGGCGGGCAGTGGGTCCGGACCCCGCTGGGCAATCGATGGGTGGTCCCGCATCGGCAGCGATTCCCGGCGCGCCCGATCCCGACGTACAGCGAACGCCCCCGCGGCGACGAGCGCCCGGTTCCGAATCCGCTGGGCAACCGACGAGTGGCCCCGAATCCGCAGCTATGCCTGGCGGGCCCGACGAGCAGCGAATGCCGGGTCCCGCACGGCGACGGGGCACCGGGCCTGAGCCTGCCGGGCAGCCAATGGGCCCTGAGTCGGCGGCGATGCCCATGCCCGACGGACAACGCGCGGCCGGACAGGACTCCGGCGGGCACCGAGTGCCTGGGCCGAACGCGCCCGGGCGACGGGCAGCCGGTCCTGGGCGGCGGCCCATGGGGCCTGGCGGCATCGATGGAGTTCCCGCAGAAGCGGGGGACGAACTCGAGCGGACTCAGCTCAGCCCAGCGCTCGAGCCGGATCGAGTGCGGGGCAAGCCGGGGCGGCCGGCTCCGGGGCCGCGTTCTCGGGGGCCAGTTCCCGATGCCGCTGCGGGGCTTGAGCGGACTCAGCTCAGCCCGGTGCTCGACGGTTCTGAGCCGGACAGCGCCAGTCCGCAGAGCGGGCCCCAACGACCGAGGCGTGGGCCGGGTGCGGCTCAGGAGCTTGGCCCGGTGCTCGACGGCAAGGCAGCCGACCGGACGCAGTTCACGCCGGTCAAGGGGCTCAGCCTCGGCCAAGAGCCGGAACGCTCCGAGCGGACTCAGCTCAGCCCGGCGGTCAAACCCGGCGTTGATCCAGAGCGCACCCAGCTCAGCCCAGCGGTCAAAGCCGACGTCGATCCGGAGCGCACCCAGCTCAGCCCGGCCGTCAAAGCCGACGCTGAGCGCACCCAGCTCAGCCCGGCAGTAGAGGGGCCGAACGGCAAGCGGCCTCGGCGTACTCCGGTGAAGCCGGCCGCGGCGGCGCGGGCTGAGATGGATCCGCTCACCATGACCGACGAGATGGAGGCGATCGACGAGGCGACGCAATACCGTCGCAAGATCGATCACAGTCTCGCCCGGTTCTCGGCCGCGCACGACGACGCGGCGGCTGAAGAGGCGAAGCGCCGGGAACGGCGGGAGCGGCTCACTACCCGGTCGATGGCGTTGTTCGAGCAGACCCGGACCGCGTTGCAGCGGGTCGTTCTTCTGGACAAAGAAGACGAAGAAGAAAAACCCGCCGAACAATCCGAGCAGACTCGGCTGCAGGAGAAAAAGCAGCGGCATATCGCGCGCAATATCCGGATCGGGCGGATCGCGTTGATCGTGGTCGCCGTGCTTATTTTCATCGGCACGGGGGTCGCTTGGGGCGCGGTCACTTGGTTCGACGCCAAGTTCACCGAAGTTTCCGCGCTGGACGAGAACTCTTCGGACATTCAGAACGCCGACGCGCAGGCCAACGACGAGAACTTCCTCATGGTCGGCTCCGATTCCCGGGACGGGGCCTCGTCCGAGGAAAACGTCGGGGACGCGTCGAATATCCCTGGCGCGCGGTCGGACACGGTGATGGTGGCGCACGTTCCCGCGGACCGGAAGCGGGTCGTCGTCGTCTCGTTCCCCCGGGACCTCGAAATCGACCGACCGGATTGCAACCGGTGGGATCCGGCCAAATCGCAGACTACCGACGAGGTCGTGCGCGAGCAGAAGATCGCCAAGCTCAACACGGCGTACGCGGTCGGTGGCCCGCAGTGCATGACGAAAGTGATCCAGAAGATCACCGGCCTGCGGATCAACCACTTCATCGGCATCGACTTCAACGGGTTCAAGGAAATGGTCGACGCGGTGCACGGGGTGACCGTGCACAACGAGAAACCGATCGACGACACCACGCTCGGCAAGGTGCTCGCCGAAACCGGCGACGTGACCATTTCCGGCGACCAGGCGCTGAGCTACGTGCGCGCCCGGCACGTCATCGGCGACCCTACCTCCGACTACGGCCGGATCAAGCGGCAGCAGGCGTTCATCGGCGCGCTGCTCAAGAAGGTCATGTCCTCGGATGTCGTGCTGGACCCGGGAAAACTGTCCGGTTTCATCACCGCGTTCGCGCACGCGACATTCGGCGACAACCTCGGCGTGCAGCAGATGATGACGCTCGCGCAGTCGATGCGCGGACTGAACCCGGCCAACATCAACTTCATGACCGTGCCCACCGTCGGCCTGCCGAACAAGCGCGGCAACGAAGTGCTGATCCAGGAAAAGACGAAGAGCCTCTTCGACGCGTTGCGCGACAACACGCCGCTTCCGGGCAACCAGCCCGCCGGAACCGCGGCCAGCGCGCCGCCCGCGAACGCGGATTCGCGCAAGAGCACCAACACCGGTTGATCATTCGGATTCGTTAGGCGGGGTTCACATGCGGTTCACCCAGCGATGCGGTATTCGGACAGTCCACGTCGTAGGGTGTGCTCATGCGTGAGGCCTACCATGTGGAACTCGATCAGCTCGCCGAAAACCTGGCCGCGATGTCGGTCCAGGTAGCCGACGCCATGGAGCGGGCCACCAAAGCACTGCTGGAGGTCGACCTCGGCCTCGCCGAGCAGGTGATCAGCGACGACGCGAAGGTCGACGACGCGCGCGCCGAATGCGAGGAGCAGGCGTACGCGCTGCTCGCGCTGCAGGCCCCGGTCGCGACCGATCTGCGCACCGTGCTCGCCGCCATCCACGCGGCGGAAAGCCTGGAGCGCATGGGAGATCTCGCCCTGCACGTCGCCAAGGCCGCCCGCCGCCGCCACCCCGACCCGGTGCTGCCGGAAGCGGTCAAGCCGTACTTCGCCGAGATGGGCCAGGCCGCGGTCAAGCTCGCCCGGCAGGTCGAGGCGGTCATCAAGACCAAGGACGTCTCCGCCGCCAAGGACCTCGAGGCCGAGGACGACCAGGTCGACGACCTGCACCGGCACCTGTTCACCGTGCTGATGGACCGCGAATGGCCGCACGGCGTCGCGTCCGCCGTTGACGTCACGCTGCTCGGCCGCTTCTACGAGCGCTACGCCGACCACGCGGTGTCCGTCGCCAAGCGGATGATTTTCGTGGTCACCGGCCGGATGCCGGGCTACGGCACCGACGACGAAGACCTGACCATCTGAGACACCACAACGAAAGCCGCCACCTGAGGGTGGCGGTTTTTTCATGCCCAGAAATAAGAACAGCCGCCCCGGCAAGGAAAACCAGGGCGGCCGTCCACAGTGGAATCAGCCGAAACGGCCCGAGATGTAGTCCTCGGTGGCCTTCTCGTCCGGGTTGGAGAAGATCTTCTCCGTGTCGTTCAGCTCGATCAGGCGGCCGGGCTGGCCGACGCCGGCCAGGTTGAAGAACGCGGTCTGGTCCGAAACCCGCGCCGCCTGCTGCATGTTGTGCGTCACGATGACGATCGTGTAGTCCTTCTTCAGCTCGCCGATCAGGTCCTCGATCGCGAGCGTCGAGATCGGGTCCAGCGCCGAACACGGCTCGTCCATCAGCAGCACGTCCGGCTGCACCGCGATCGCCCGCGCGATGCAAAGCCGCTGCTGCTGCCCGCCGGAGAGGCCGCCGCCCGGCTTGTTCAACCGGTCCTTGACCTCGTTCCACAGGTTCGCGCCGCGCAGCGCCCGCTCGGCGATCTCGTCGAGCTGCTTGCGGTTCTTGGTGCCGCCAAGGCGAAGCCCGGCCACCACATTGTCCTTAATGGACATCGTGGGGAACGGGTTCGGCCGCTGGAACACCATGCCGATGGTGCGGCGCACCTGCACCGGGTCCACCGCCGAGGCGTAGATGTCCTCGCCGTCGAGCAGCACCTGGCCGTCGACCCGCGCGCCGGGAATGACCTCGTGCATGCGGTTCAGCGTGCGCAGCACCGTCGACTTGCCACAACCCGACGGCCCGATGAACGCGGTCACGTTCCGCGGCGGGACGTTCAGCGTGACGCTGTCCACGGCGTGGAACTTGCCGTAGTAGATGTCCAGGTCTTTGACGTCGATTCGCTTGGCCATGACTCACTTCTTCTTCGGGGCGACGATGCGGGAAAGGACCGTGGCGAGCAGGTTGATCACGGCGATGATGAGCACCAGGGTGAGCGCGGCTCCCCAGATCCGGTCGAAGCCGACGCTGCCGGGGTCCATCGAGTTGGTGGCGCGTTCGTTGTTCATCACCAACGGCAGCGACGCCTGCTCCCCGCTGAAGATGTTCCAGTTGACGTACGACGTGTAGCCGACGAGCACCAGCAGCGGCGCGGTTTCGCCCATCACGCGGGCGAGCGCCATCATGATGCCGCCGAGGATGCCGGACAGCGCCGTCGGAAGCACGATCTTCATGATCGTCTTCCACTTCGGCACGCCCAGCGCGTACGAAGCTTCGCGCAGGTCGTCCGGCACGATCCGCAGCATTTCCTCCGCCGAGCGGACGACCACCGGAATCATCAGCAGCACCAACGCGAGCGACACCGCGAACCCGCTGCGCGGCAGGCCGAGCGTGGTGACCCACAGCGCGTAAATGAACAGCGCGGCCACAATGGACGGAACACCGGACAGGATGTCCACCATGAACGTGGTCGCCTTGGCCAGCTTGCCGCGGCCGTACTCGACGAGGTAAATCGCGACCAGCAGGCCGATCGGCACCGAGATGACCGCGCACACCAGGCCCTGCAACAGGGTGCCGATGATCGCGTGCAGCACGCCGCCGCCGACCTCGTCGCCGAGCACCGAACCGAAGTCCTGGCCCCACCAGTTGCTGTACGGGATCCGCTTGATCCCGTTGGCGATCACCGTGTACAGCACCCACACCAGCGGGACCACGGCGATCAGGAAGGACAGCCACACGAGCACCGTGGCGACGCCGTTTTTGACCTTGCGGGCCGCGCTCACCTGCTGGAAAGCCGGTGTCGTCGCGGGCCGTTCGAGGGTGGTCGACATGGTCACCCCACCTTCTTTCCGACGATCGAGCGGGCGGCGAAGTTGACCAGGAACGTCAGCACGAACAGCACCAGACCGGCCGCGATGTAGGCGCCGGCCGAGGTCGGGTTGTTGAACTCGCTGTAGTTCTGGGCGATCTTCGAGGCGAACGTCGCGCCACCGTCGAAGAGGCTCCAGTCGAAGTTGCGGCCCTGCGGGATCAGCAGAATCACTGCCAGCGCAATGGTTTCACCGAGTGCGCGGCCGAGGCCCAGCATCGACGCGCCGACGAAGCCCGCCTTGCCGAACGGCAGCACCGTGGTGCGAATGACCTCCCAGCGCGTGGCTCCGAGCGCGAGCGCGCCCTCGACCTGCGCCGTCGGCGTGCGCTCGAAAACCTCGCGGGTAAGCGAAGTGATGATCGGAAGAATCATCACCGCGAGCACGATCCCGGCGGTGAAAATGGTGCCGCGCACATTCGGCGCGATGTTGCCCGGCGCGAAAATCGGAACCCACGAGAAGGTGCTGTTGACCCATTCGGAAAACGGCTCGATCGCGGGCGCGAACACGAGAATGCCCCACAGGCCGAAAATGATCGACGGCACCGCGGCGAGCAGATCCACGACGTAGGCGAACGGCCGGGCCAGCTTCGCGGGCGCGTACTGGGTGAGGAACAGCGCGATGCCCAGCGAGATCGGCATCGCGATGATCAGCGCCACCAGCGAGGTCGCCACGGTGACCTCGGCGAGGTCGGCGATCCCGAACGCCATGTTGGCCGGGTCGTTCGTCGACCACCCGTGGTTGAACAGGAAGTTGACCTTGTCCGCCTTCAGCGCCGGAATCGCCTGCACGACCAGGAAAATCCCGATCAGGGCGATCAGGGCGACGACGAAGATCCCGGCCCCGGTGGTCAAGTTCTGGAAGATGCGGTCACCGGCTCGCACCTTCGTCGGCTTCTTCCGCGCGGGCGGCGCTTCCGGCGCCGGCGCGGGTGGCTTGTCCGAAATCGGATCCTCCGGGAACGCTCGGGCGGACGACGAACGCCCACCGGGGTCGCCGGTGGGCGTTCGCGTCGAGGATTGGTCGCTCATCGACAGTCTCTGTCAGCCTTCGTACCAGTTAGGCGGTTCAGGAAATTTCCTTGACGGCCTTCAGCACCTTGTCCTGCAGGCTCTGCGGGATCGGCACGTAGCCCTTGGCCGACAGCGGCTGCTGGCCGTCGGTGGCGGCCACCGACAGGAACGCCTTGACGGCCTTCGCGACGTCCGGGTTCGAGTACTTCGAGCACACGATCTCGTACGTGGTCAGCAGCAGCGGGTAGGCGCCCGGCACGTTGCTGGAGTAGATGCCGTTGAGGTCCATCGCCAGGTCGTTGGTGCCCGGGTGGGCGAACTTGGCGGCGTCCAGCGACTTGGCCACGTTCTCGGCGTTCAGCTCGACGCCGCCGGAGCCGCTGTCGATCTTGGCCGGGGTGACGCCGTCCTTGGCGAACGCGCTCTCCACGTAGGTGATCGAGCCGTCGGCACCCTTGACGGTGCTCGCGACACCGTTCGAGCCCTGCGCGCCGTTGCCAACGCCGCCGGCGAACTTCTTGCCCGCGCCCTGGGTCCAGACGTCCTTCGCGGCCGCGCCGAGGTACTTCTGGAAGTTGTCGGTGGTGCCCGACTCCTCGGAGCGGGAGACGACCTGGATCGGCTTGTCCGGCAGGTTCAGGCTCTCGTTGCCCTTGACCGCCTTGATGGCCGGGTCGTTCCAGTTCTTGATGCCGCCGTTGAAGATCTTGGCGATGACCTGCGGGGTCAGCGTCAGCTTGTCCACGCCGGACAGGTGGTAGCCGACCGCGATCGGGCCGACGACCAGCGGGATGTTCAGCGCGGGCGAGGCGCAGCGCTTGGTGGCGGCCTCGAGGTCGGCGTCCTTGATCGGCGAGTCCGAACCGCCGAAGTCGACCTGGTTGGCGTTGAACTGCTTGACGCCGGCGCCGGAACCGGTGCCGTTGTAGTTCACCTTCTGGCCGGAGCACTTCTTGCCGTAGGCCTGGTTGAACACCTCGATGGCGTTCTTCTGGGCCGTCGACCCCTCGGCGGAAAGCGGGCTCTTGCCACCGCAGTCGACCTGGGCGGTTCCGGTGGCGGCGGGAGCGGCGGAGTTCGAGCCCGCGTTGTTCGACGCCGAAGGGTCGGAGCCACAAGCGGCGAGCACGAGCGCGGCGCTCGCCACGATGCCGACGGCACCCAGGGGCCGCATGATCTTCACTGCATTTCCTCCACTCGGAGATGTGCCTTTTTGAATCCGGTCGGGATTGGCGGCGGGTGAGCCGCACCGGAACCGGACACTAGGCAGCCTCGGTGGACGGTCGTCCTTGGTTGCATGAACGGAAGGTGAACAAGTCACCGTTTGTGAGCAGGACTACTACCCCGAATGGGTGCCGTGGCCTGGTCGTGACCTGCTAGTACGCAGAAAGTAACACGGGTCACCGCAAGCGTCGACCGTGATCACTCACCGTACTGGACGTCGGTCTCGAAACGCTGGAACCCCAGCTTGTTGTACACAGCCAAGGCCGCGGCGTTGTCGCCCTCGACGTAGAGGATCACCCTCGGTAGCCCCCGGGAGCGCAGGTAGCGGAGCCCGGCCAAGGTCAGCGCCTTGCCGAGGCCGCTACCCTGAGTAGCGGGATCGACGCCGACCACGTAGACCTCCCCGACCGGGTCTCCGTCGAACCGGCCGGGAACCGGGTCGTGGACTTTCGTCCAGTGGAAGCCGACGACGTCGCCGCTCTCGTTCTCCGCGAGGAAGAAGCCGGCCGGGTCGAACCAGGCCTGCCGTTCCTCGGCGCGCACCTCGGCAACGGTCAGCGCGCCTTGCTCCGGATGCCAGTCGAACGCGCGCGCGTTGACCGCGACCATCGCGTCCTCGTCCTGTCCCGGCACGAAGGTGCGCAGCCGGAAACCGTTGTGCAGCACCGGTTCCGGCCAGTCCGCATCGGCGACATCGACGTGCAGGACCAGCATTTCGCGCTGCCGGCCGAGGCCGAGTTTCGCCGCGATCGCTGCCGCACCAGGGTGATCGCCGTGCGCCCACACGCGGAATCCCGCGTCGGCACGTTCGACCACTGCCTGCGCGAGGGCGGTACCGACGCCACGACGCCGGAAATCCGGGTGCACAAACAGCTCCGCGACCTGATGGCCGTGGGAATCGCCTTCGGTATCAAGGTGGACGTACCCGGCGGCCGCGCCGTCGAGGCGGGCAAGAAGATGCAACCCGCCCTCGAAGTCGCGCGGCAACGGCCCGGTCGCGTCGACCTCCGGACGTCCGTCAGTCGCTTTGGCCGCGAGCAGCACCTCGCGCACCGCGTCGTCGGGTTCGGTCGTCCAGTCGCCAAGGTCGGAAGCCACGAACCGACCTTACCGGCGAAAGTCAGCGGGAGGTCAGCTCCGAAGCGTCGACTGGAACGGCGACCACCGGCTTCGCGCCCTTCGCCGGCCGCTCGAACTTGTAGCCGACGTTTCGCACAGTGCCGATCATCTGCTCGTGTTCCGGGCCGAGCTTCGCGCGAAGCCGCCGTACGTGGACGTCAACCGTGCGCGTGCCGCCGAAGAAGTCGTAACCCCACACTTCCTGCAGCAGCTGCGCGCGGGTGAACACCCGGCCAGCGTGCTGGGCGAGGTACTTAAGGAGCTCGAACTCCTTGTACGTCAGCTCAAGCGTGCGACGGCGCAGCTTCGCCGTGTACGTCGCTTCGTCAATGACAAGGTCGCCTACGCGCAGCTCGGCGTCCGCCTGCAGGCCGATGCCGTCGCGAGTGGTGGCGAGCCGCAGCCGCGCGTCCACTTCAGCGGGACCCGCGGTGGGCAGAAGGATGTCGTCAGTGCGCCATTCGGCGTTGACCGCGACCAGACCGCCTTCGCCGACGACCGCGATGACCGGCGTGCCCGATTCGTCCTCCGCGCCTTTGAGCAGGCGGCACAGGCTCTTCGCGGACGCGAGGTCGCTGCGCGCGTCGAGCAGGATGACGTCCCGGTGGCCCGCGTCGAGCAGGGCCGTCACTTCCGGCTCGCGTACGCGTACGGTGTGCGGCAGCAGGTCCAGCGCGGGTAGTACGGAGGTAGCGTCGAGTTCCCCCGTCAGCACCAGCAGGTCCAAGCTCATGATCCGCACCGCCTTCAGATTCGTCGCCTCAAACGTGGCGTCGGTCGGTGCTAAGTGAGAATAGCGGGTGAACACCCCGGCACCTAGCTCGTGCTGGATCGATCACACCTGGTCTAACGCGCCGGGCGTGACCCGCACCACGACGAAATCCACCCGAACAGGAGAACCGAGGCGATGGCGAGCAGGCCCGTGACCCGGGACGACCGACCGGCCAGCAACCCCGGAAACGGCCGCCGCGGCAGGCGCGTGCGGCGGTGGCTCATCGTGCTGGGAGTGCTGGTGCTCCTGCTGGTCGGTGCGGATTTCGGAGCGGCGGCCTTCGCCGAGCACACGATCTCGCAGAAAGCCCGCGCACAGCTCGGGCTGAGCGACGATCCGTCGGTCACCATCCACGGCTTCCCGTTCACCGTGCAGGCACTCTCCGGTGACTACAGTCACATCACGGTTTCCGCGGACGGCGTCCCGGTCGGCAGCGAACTTCGCGACCTGCGGGTGAGCGCCGAACTCGAGGACGTCATCGCGCCGCTGTCGGACCTCACGTCCGGCAACACCAAGGCGGTGAAGATCGGCAAGCTCACCGGCGCGGTGACGATCAAGGCGGCCGACCTCGCGCGCGTCTCGCCGCTGAACAAGATCCAGAACCTGAAGATCGAGCAGTCGACCCAGGCGTATGTGAAGTACGGCGACACCGAACAGGGCAAGCAGCCGGACCCGACGCCGACCAACGCCGACGGCGAACCGGCCGACGGCACCAGCGCCGGGCTGCGGATCTCCGGCGACGTCCAGGTGGCCGGGCAGAAGGTCGAGATCTTCTGCTTCGCGCTGATCCAGCTCAAGGAGAAGTCGATCTCGATCGTGCCTTACCGGCTGCAGTTCGGGAATGACCAGAGCACCACGATCGTTCCGGACGCTGTGCAGAAAGCTCTGTTGCCGAACTTCCGGGCGACCATCAACACGGCCAGGCTGCCGATGTCGGTCACGCCGACCGCGGTCCGCGTGGACAGCGGTTCGGTGACGCTCAAGGGCGAAGCGCACGACGTGAACTTCTCCGACCTGTCCACCAACCACGGAGGCTGATCCCGGTGACCGGAGTGTGGGTGCTGCTGGCGACGCTGGTCGTGGCGACGGCCGCGGGCCTGGTCCTGCGCGCCCGCAACGGCCGGATCCGCGCGGCCAAGCCGGCCGCCGCGACCCGCACTCTCCCCGCTCCGGTCGCCGAGGCCCTTGATCCGGAATCCGCCGTCACCCTGGTGCAGATCTCCACCACGTTCTGCACCCCGTGCCGGCACACGCGGGCGATTCTCTCGTCGCTCGCGGAGAAGACCGACGGCCTGCACCACGTCGACCTGGACGTCACCGAACGTCCCGAGGTCGCGCAGGCATTGTCGGTGCTCAGCACGCCGACCACGCTGGCGCTGGACCCGGAAGGCCGGGAACTGCTGCGCGTGGGCGGCGTGCCCAAGGGCCCGGAGCTGCTCGAGGCGCTCCGCCCGCACCTCGCCACGGCACCTCGCTGACCCTCTCGCCGCGCTGACCCTCTCGCCGCGCTGACCCTCTCGCCGCGCTGACCCTCTCGCCGCCCGGCCCCGTTAAAGCGCCCCAATGTGGCATTGGGTGCTCCATCCATGCCCCCGCCGCCACCCTCAACGGAGGCGCTGCGCGCCGCTGGCTCCCTCAACGCACCCAATGCGGCGTTCGGTGCGCCCCACGCACCCAATGCGGCGTTCGGTGCGCCCCACGCACCCAATGGGGCGTTCGGTGCGCCCCACGCACCCAATGCCACATTGGGGCAGTGCTCAGCCGGGCATCCATGGGGTTGATTCTCAGGATCCGGACCTCGTCCCAAGGAATGAACATGGTTCCGGGAGCGAGCGAGCCTGGGTACCCTCCCCCCTGTGGACGAGCTGCCCATCACCCTCCTGACGCAGCGCCGCGCGGTCGATTTCTGCCGCGTGCGCAGCAGCTTGTGTCTGCCTTTTTCCGGCCGGCGCTGAAGCACGTCTCGCGCCGTTCCGCAGCTCCATCCGTCTTCGCCGCGTGCTGCCCGCACGCCCTTCCCCTCGCACTGAGCAGGAGGAACCCATGTCCGCCGGACCGGCCGTAGACCCGCGAGGTCCCAGGTTCGCCGCGATCGTGACCACGGTGGTGCTCGCCGTCGTGCTCGTCACGCAGTGGTGGCCGTTGCTCGCACTGCAGACCGTGGTCTTCGCGATCGGTGCGTTCGTCGGGCTCAAGCCCGCGCCGTACTCGGTGCTGTACCGGCTCGCGGTCGCGCCGCGGCTCGGGCCGCCGACCGAACGCGAGGACGCCGCTCCGCTGCGGTTCGCGCAGGCGGTCGGGTTCGTGTTCGCGCTCGTCGGCACGATCGGCTTCGCGACCGGCCTGACGCCGCTCGGCGTCGTCGCGACCGCGTTCGCGCTCTTCGCCGCGTTCCTCAACGCGGCGTTCAACTATTGCCTCGGGTGCCAGGTGTACCTGCTGATCAAGCGTTTCAGCCCCGCGCGGGCGTCCTCGTAAAACCCAACCCAGAAAGAGAGCCAGCTTCCATGAGCCGAGAAGACGTCCTGGTCACCACCCAGTGGGCCGAGGAAAACCTGGACACCCCGGGCGTGGTGTTCGCCGAGGTCGACGAGGACACGACCGCCTACGACAACGGGCACATCCGCGGCGCGGTGAAGCTCGACTGGCGCAACGACCTCCAGGACGGCGTCCGCCGCGACTTCGTCAACAAGGAGGGCTTCGAGAAGCTCCTGTCGGAGAAGGGCATCTCGAACGACGACCGCGTGATCCTCTACGGCGGCAACAACAACTGGTTCGCCGCCTACGCGTACTGGTACTTCAAGCTCTACGGCCACGAGAACGTGCAGCTGCTCGACGGCGGCCGCAAGAAGTGGGAGCTCGACGGCCGCGAGCTGAACTCCGACGAGGTCAAGCGCGAGGCCACGACCTACAAGGCCAAGGACCAGGACCTGTCGCTGCGCGCGTTCCGGGACGAGGTCGTCCAGTCGATCGGCGCGAAGAACTACATCGACGTGCGCTCGCCGGACGAGTTCTCCGGCAAGCTGCTCGCCCCGGCGCACCTGCCGCAGGAGCAGTCGCAGGTGCCGGGCCACATCCCTGGCGCGCTGAACGTGCCGTGGGCGAAGGTCGCCAACGAGGACGGCACCTTCAAGTCCGAGCAGGAGATCAAGGACCTCTACGCCGAGGCCGGCTACGACGAGGGCAAGGCGACCATCGCGTACTGCCGCATCGGCGAGCGTTCCTCGATCGCCTGGTTCGCCCTGCACGAGCTGCTCGGCCAGGCGGACGTGAAGAACTACGACGGTTCGTGGACGGAATACGGTTCGCTGGTCGGCGTTCCGGTCGAGTTGGGAGCTAAGTAATGGCAGACGGCTGCAGCGCACCTGTGCAGGAAGCGACCCCGGCGGACTTCGACACAGGAGGCCAGGTCGTGCTGGCCGGCAAGGTCACCGGCGCCGAGGGTCCGGTCGGCGGCGCGTTCGTCCGGCTGCTCGACGGCGGCGGCGACTTCGCGGGCGAGGTCGTTTCCTCGGCCGACGGCGACTTCCGCTTCTACGCGGCCGCCGGTTCCTGGACGGTGCGCGCGCTGCACCGCACGGGCAACGGCGAAGCCAACGTCACCGCGGAGGGACCGGGCCTGCACCAGCTGGCTATCTCGGTTGCCTGATAACGCTTTTCCGCAGAAGGGCCCCTCGGTTTCCGAGGGGCCCTTCTCGCGTCCCCGGAACACTTGACCTCAAGCCGGCTTGAGGACCCAAGCTCGCGAGGGTGTCCCAAACGAAAACCGTTGTGCGGAACCCACTCCTGGCCATCGCTGTGTTCCTCGGCAGCTTCATGGCGTTGCTCGATGCGAGCGTGGTGAGCGTCGCGCTGCCGACGATTCAACACGAGCTGAGCGCTGCATTCACTGACCTGCAATGGATTGTCGACGGATACACCGTCGCGCTCGCCGCCGTGATCCTCACCGGCGGCACGCTCGGCGACCGCTACGGCCGCAAGCGGATCTACCTCGGCGGGCTCGCCGTGTTCACGCTCGCTTCGCTGGCGTGCGGCCTCGCTCCGACGCTCGGGCTGCTGATCGCCGCGCGCATAGTGCAGGGCGTCGCGGCCGCCGCGGTCATCCCCGGCGGCATCGCGCTCCTGGCGCACGCGTACCCGGAGCCGCGCGAACGGGCGCGGATGCTCGGGGCATGGGGCGCGGTGGCCGGAGGTGCGCTGGTCATCGGCCCGCTCATCGGCGGACCGATCACCGACGCGTTCGGCTGGCCCGCGATCTTCCTTCTCAACCTGCCGATCGGCGTCTTCGCGGTGCTCGCGGGCCGTCGAGGGCTCGGCGAGTCGTCCGATCCGGCGCACGGTGCGCTCGACCTGCCCGGCCAGGTGCTCGGCGCGTTGTGGATCGGATCGTTTACCTACGCCGTGATCGCGTCCGACGCCGTGGTCGCGGTGCTCGGCGCGCTCGGGCTGGCCGCGTTCATCGTGGTGGAACTGCGCGCCTCGCATCCGATGCTGCCGATCCGGCTGTTCGGCAAGCTCCGCTTCGCCACCTCGATCTTCACGTCGTTCGTCATCGGCTTCGCGTGCTACCCGCTGCCGGTGTTGATCGCCGTCTACCTGCAGCAGGCTTGGGGCAGCACCGCCTCGACGACAGGCGTGCAGATGCTGCCGTACGTAGTGGCCAACGCCGTTCTCGCGTTCTTCTCCGGACGGCTCGCCGCCCGCTTCACCGCGGAACGGGTGCTGCCAATCGGCCTGGCCATCACCGCGGCGGGCAGTCTCGCCTTCCTGCTGGTCGACACCACGAGCCCGTATTGGCTGCTCAGCGTCCCGCTCGCGCTGTCCGGCATCGGGCTGGGCCTGAGCATCACCCCGACCAACGTCGTCGGTCTCGCCGGGCTTCCGGTGCAGCGCACGGGCACCGCAGCCGGGACGGTGAACGCCGCGCGGCAGGTGGGAATGGCACTCGGCGTCGCCGCGCTCGGAGCCCTTCTCGATCACGGCAGCACGCTCACGACCGGGCTGCAGACCGCGATGGCGGTGGCCGGAGCGGCGCTTCTGGCGGTGACCGTCCTCACCGCGACGACCCTGCGCAAGGCCGGATGAGCCGGGGCGGACTATTGTCCT
The DNA here is from genome assembly GCF_053587275.1 of Amycolatopsis sp. NPDC003676. NCBI lineage: Bacteria > Bacillati > Actinomycetota > Actinomycetes > Pseudonocardiales > Pseudonocardiaceae > Amycolatopsis > Amycolatopsis sp. NPDC003676. The sequence goes on along the minus strand of NZ_JBSFNS010000007.1, from coordinate 55,859 downwards.
CGCTGTGGAGACCTTGTTTACGACCCTGTTGATCATCGCGGGCATCGCCACCGTGCTGTTCGCGGTCTTTGTCGTCTACCGGCTGTACGCCGACCAGCGCTGACCAGCATGACGAGTGGCGACGAGGCCATCGCGGCAGCCGAGGAGCGGGCCGCCAGCACGCGCGACCGCAACCTGCCGTTGTGGGACGACTTGGCGATCCCGAACGACACGGCGAACCTGCGCGAGGGCCCGAACCTGAACGACGCGTGCCTCGCACTGCTGCCGCTCGTCGGCGTCTGGCGCGGCGAGGGCGAGATCGACTACCCGACGATCGACGGGCCGATCAAGTTCGCCCAGCAGCTGACCGTCGCCCACGACGGCCGCCCGTTCCTGTACCACGAGGCGCGCTCGTGGCTGCTGAACGAGGACGGCAGCGTGCTGCGGCCCGCCGCCCGCGAAACCGGGTTCTGGCGGCCGCAGGAGGACGACACCCTGGAACTGCTGCTCACGCACAGCTCCGGCATCGTCGAGCTGTACTACGGGAAACCGCGCAGCCAGACGTCCTGGGAACTCGGCACCGACGCGGTCATCCGCACCGCGACGGCCAAGGAGGTCACCGGCGCGCAGCGGCTGTACGGCCTGGTGAACGGCGACCTCGGGTACGTCGAGGAACGCGCGATGGTCGGCCAGGAAATGCAGCCGCACGCCTCCGCGCTGCTGCGCCGCGTGGTGGGCTGAGGCTCCGGGAGACGCCGTGCGCTGGCGGCGGTACGGCGAACACGCCGCCCTGCTCGACTGCGCCTCGCTCGCGGAAATGAGCGCGGCCCGGGCGACGCTCACCGAAGCCGCGCTCGACGGCGTCGAGGAGATCGTCCCCGGGGCTCGCACCCTGCTGGTGGTCGCTTCCACGGATGCCCTGGAAGCTGCGCGTTCCTTGCTGGCTTCGGCCGATCTGGACCATCCGCCCGCTGGGGATGCCCGCGAAGTCGTTTTGGACGTGCGCTACTCCGGCGAAGATCTCTCACTGGTCGCTGAGAACGCTGGGCTCAGCGTCGACGAGGTCGTCGCCCTCCACACCAGCGCGGTCTACACGGTCGCGTTCACTGGTTTCGCGCCCGGTTTCGGTTATCTCGCCGGGCTTCCCGCTCAGTTGCAGCAGCCACGGCTGGCCTCTCCGCGCACTCGGGTCCCCGCTGGCGCGGTGGCCATCGCCGACGAGTACACCGGCGTCTACCCACGGGAATCTCCTGGCGGCTGGCGCTTGATCGGCCACACCGAGGCGACGCTCTTCGATCCTGCTGCCGAACAACCGGCGTTGTTCACGCCTGGTCTCCGCGTCCGGTTCCGGAGCGTCTGATGCGCGCGTTGGAGATCGTCTCGACCGGATCGCTGGCTTTGGTGCAAGACCTCGGACGGCCTGGCTACGCACATCTGGGCGTCCCACCGTCGGGTGCTCTTGACGTCGCCGCGCTACGGCTCGGCAACCGGCTGGTCGGCAATGCCGAGGACGCCGCCGGAATCGAAACCGTGCTGGGCGGACTGACCGTCCGGGCTGCGGTTTCGTGCACCGCCGCGGTGACCGGACCGCCGGTCGCGGTGTCCGTGGCCGGCCGGGAAACCGGCTCGCACACGCCGATTCCGTTGCGGCCAGGCCAAAAACTGACGATCGGCCGCCCGTCCTCCGGCCTGCGCTGCTACCTGACGGTGTCCGGCGGCATCGCCGTGCCACCGGTGCTGGGGAGCCGGTCGACTGATGTCCTGTCCGGACTCGGCCCCTCGCCGTTAGAAGCTGGCACGAGAGTCCCCCTCGGTCCGGTCACCGGTATTCCGTCCGGTGCCGACGTGGTCGCCGCCGCGCCCGTGCCGGGGCAGCTGACAGTGCCCGTCCTGCTCGGCCCGCGCGACGACTGGTTCGCCGAGCCCGCGACCGCGCTCAACGCACAGTGGACGGTGACGGCGGAATCCAACCGAGTGGGGGTCCGCCTTGACGGGCCGCCATTACGTCGAGTGTCCACTTCGGAGTTACCGAGCGAAGGCGTGCTGACCGGCGCGATCCAGGTCCCGCCGAACGGATTGCCGCTGGTGTTCCTGGCCGATCACCCGACCACGGGCGGTTATCCGGTAGTCGCGGTCGTGAGACGGGAGTCACTCGGAGCACTCGCTCAAGCACGCCCCGGAACCTTGGTGCGGTTCCAAGCGTCCTTCTGAGCGTGGAACGGGTAACGATCACCGGCGGCGCGGGTTTCCTGGAGCTGAACACCGGAGGACGGGCGGAGCTGCCGCAGTCGCTGCGCATCGCGCTCGCGACCGGTCAGGTACGCCTGCCGCTGGCGGAAACCCTGCGCGAACTGCTGGCGCTGCTCGTCGACGGCCAGTACCGGGTCAGCGGCCCGCAACGCTTCGAGGGCCCCGACCTGGTCCCGGCGAGCGACTGGCCGGACGACGACGATGCCCGCGTCGCGTACTACCGCACGGCGATCCGCTCCGGACACCGCCCAGTGGCGGTGGTTTTGTCCGGTACGCGGCCGTTGCTGGTGGACGGGCACCACAAGATCAGCGCCTATCGGGCGGAGGGGGTCACGCCGTCGGTGGTGCTGATTTCGGAGGTCGTGGGTGACTGAGAAGTTCGTCGGCGGCCTGAACACGGTCGTGCGGGTCGGCAATACGGTTCGGCGCCCGCGTGGGCCGTGGAGCGACCGGGTCGCCGAGTTGCTGCGTCATCTCGAACACGCCGGATTCCGGCAGGCACCGCGGTTCATCGGCGTCGAAGGCAACACCGATGTGCTGGAGTTCCTGCCCGGCGATGTCAGCAACTACCCGCTGACCGCGGCCGCCCGCAGCACCACCGCACTGATTTCCGCCGCGAAGCTGCTGCGCGCGTACCACGACGCGACTGCCGACCTCGTGCTGCCGGGCGGCTGGATGCTGCCTGACCGAGAACCGGCCGAGGTCATCTGCCACAGCGACTTCGCGCCGTACAACTGCGTGCTGCGCGGCGAAGAAGTCGTCGGCCTGATCGACTTCGACACCGCGCATCCCGGCCCGCGCTCGCACGACCTCGGCTATGCCGTCTACCGGTTCGCGCCACTCACCGATCCGGCCAACGAAGACGGTTTCGGGACGATCGAAGAGCAGGCCGCTCGCGCGAAACTGTTCTGCGACAGCTACGGATTCACCGACCGCGCAGCAGTGATCGACTCGGCCGCCGACCGGCTCCGCGACCTAGTGCACCTCATGCGCACCCAAGCCGCGTCCGGCCACGAGGGCTTCGCGAGCCACCTCGCGGACGGCCACGACCAGCTCTACCTGCGCGACATCGCCCATATCGAAGCGAACGCCGCTCAGTACTCGCTCTCGTAAGCCGCCACCAGCTCCCCGTGCAGCGCCGTCGAATCCGGCAGCTCCGTGCCGTTCAGCGTGTGCACCCGAGTCACCTTCCGCACCGACGACGTAAGAAAAACGCCGTCCCCGCGCAGCAGGTCCTCCACCGTCAACGGCTCCACCTTCACCGACCAACCGGCCTTCTCCGCGCCGCGGAACAACGCGTACTGCGTCGTTCCTGGCAGGATGCCAACAGTGGCCGGCGGGGTGTAGAGCGTCCGTTCCTTCGCCAGGACGACCGTCGACGTCGGTCCTTCGAGGACCGAATCGTCGGTAGCGGTGAAGATCACATCTTGGGCTCCGCGACGGGACGCCTCGCGCAGGGCGGCCATGTTCATCGCGTAGGAAACCGTTTTCGCGCCGAGCAAAAGCCACGGGGCGCGCTCGGCGAGTTCGGGGCCGAAACCGCGCTCCAGGGTCACCACCGAGACGCCTTCGGTGCGCGCCCGCAGCACCTTCTCCTCGACCTCCAGGCCCATCGCGAACGCCGTCGGCTTCCCCTCGGGATCACCGTCGACACCCCGCGTGTACACGAGTTTCAGTGCGATTTCCGGCCCGCCCTCCCACGCGTCGACGACCGCCTGCGCGGCTCGGGCGAAGCCGTCCAGGTCCGGCGCGGGCAGGTCCAGCATCGCCGCGGAACGGGCGAGCCGGTCGAGGTGCGGACGCATTTCCCGCGGCTTTTTCACTGCCACGAGGATCGTTTCGAACACCCCGTCTCCGCGCAGCAGGCCGAGGTCGTCCACCCGGAGGTGGGCGGCTTCGGGGTCGGCCAGTGAACCGTCGAGGAAGGCGAGAACGCGCATCCCCTCAAGGTACTCACTTACCCTTAGGGCTATGCCGTACAGCTCGCCGCTGCTCGAAATCCCCCGCGCGGTCGCCGCGCCCGAGGGCCATCCGGAAGCCGGAGTTCCGTGGCACTGGGGCGATCCGTTCGCCGAGCAGCGCACCGCCGCCCGAGGAGTGGTCGTGATCGACCGCTCGCACCGAGAAATCCTCGCTGTCACCGGCGAGGAACGCTTGTCCTGGCTGCATTTGGTGATCTCGCAGCACGTCACCGAACTCGCCGGAAACACTGGCACCGAAGCGCTCGTCCTCGACAGCCAAGGCCACGTCGACACCCATTTCGTGCTCGCGCACACCGGCGACACGGTGTACCTCGACAGCGACCCCGGCCCGCTCGTCACGAGCGCGTTGCCCAAGGGCGGCAAGCAAACCCTGCGCGAGTACCTCGAAGCGATGAAATTCTGGTCCAAGGTCGAGATTCGCGACGCGACGGAAGAACTGGCCGTTCTCACGGTGCTCGGCCCGGAGACCGACAGCGTGCTCGGCGTGGAACTCGGTGCCGAGCCGTACTCGGTGGCCGCGCTGCCCGAAGGCGGTTTCGCCCGGCGGATGCCGTGGCCGACGCGGGCGGGCGCGGATCTCGTGGTGCCGCGCGCTCAACTCACACAATGGTGGCAACGACTCACCGACGCCGGCGCGCGTCCCGCGGGCTCGTGGACCTTCGACGCGCTGCGCGTGGAATCGCGGCATCCGCGGCTCGGCGTCGACACCGACGAGCGGACGATCCCGCACGAGGTCGGCTGGATCGGCTCGGCCGCGCACGTCGCGAAGGGCTGCTACCGCGGCCAGGAGACCGTCTCGAAGGTGCACAACGTCGGCCGCCCGCCGCGGTATCTCGCGCTGCTGCACCTCGACGGTTCGCCGGAGATCACGCCGGAGACCGGAGACCCGGTGAAGCTCGGCGAGCGGGTGGTCGGCCGGATCGGCACGGTCGCGCAGCACCACGAACTCGGGCCGATCGCGCTGGCGCTGGTCAAGCGCTCGGTGCCGGGCGGGGCGGAACTGCTGGCCGGCGACGAGGACCGAGTGGTCCAGGCCACTGTCGATCCGGACTCGGTGCCGGGCGAGCACGCGGCGCCCGGACGGGAAGCGGCGCAGAGACTGCGGGGCTGAAGTGAACTCGACGGTAGCGTCGTCGCCGAATGTGGAGCAGGATGTGCCCGTGATCGAAGTGCGTCCCGGAGGGCGACGACGGATCGACCGCGTCCTCGGCCCGGGATACCTCACCGGTTTAGGCGACTTGCCGCTCCCGGTGCTGCGCGAGCGGCGCGACGAGGCCGCGCAGGAAGAGACAGACCTGTCCTACCTGCGCCGGCTCCTGCACGCCCGCATCGACATCGTGCGCGCCGAACAGGAGCGCCGCTCGTCCGGCGGGGAAGCCAGCATCGTCGACCGGCTCGCGTCGATCCTCGCCGACAACGCGCTCGGCCCGGCCGCCGGTTCGGGGCGCCACCAGCAGCTCGAACCGTCCCGCGCGGGCGAGCACCGCAGGCACGCTGAGGCGTTGATCGGCGACACCGGGCTCACCGACGTCGGCTCGCTCACCGACGACAAGCTCGCCGCCGCGCTGGACACGTACGCGGCCGAGGAATCGTCCGTGTCCTCCTTCCGCCGCCAGGTCCAAGGCGTGATGGACACGCTCAACGCCGAGATCGCCGCGCGCTACAGCAGCGGAGCGGCCACTGTGGACCAGCTGCTGGACAGCGAACTGGGGCGCGTCGAGGAATGACCGGCCAGCCGATCCTCGTGGAGGTCGTCCGGAACGGGTTCGTCGAGAGCGTCCATCACGGATGTCTCGTCGTGACCGCGCCGGACGGCTCCGTCCAGTTCTCCGCGGGCGACGTGACCAGCCCGTTCTTCCCCCGGTCGGCGAACAAGCCGCTGCAAGGCGTCGGGATGCTCCGCGCCGGGCTCGGCTACGACGGCGCGGACCTGGCGCTGGGCTGCGCCTCGCATTCCGGCGAAACCGGACATCTCGAGCGCGTCGCGGCGATGCTGTCCGCGGCCGGGCTCGATCCGTCGGCACTGGCCTGCCCGGCCGAGCTGCCGATCGGCGAGGACGCCCGGCGCGCGGCCGACGAGCCGCGGAAGATCACGATGAACTGCTCCGGCAAGCACGCCGCGATGCTCGCCACCTGCGTCGCGAACGGCTGGAAGACCGACGGCTACCAGCTGCCGGACCATCCGCTGCAGGTCCAGCTCGCGAAGACGGTCGAGGAGCTGACCGGCGAAGCCGTCGCCGCGGTCGGGGTCGACGGCTGCAGCGCCCCGCTGTTCGCGTTCTCGCCGACCGGCCTCGCGAGGTCGTTCGGACGGCTAGCGCAGGCCAGCGAGGGCACTGACGAACGCCGGGTAGCCGACGCGATGCGGGCGCATCCGTGGCTGGTCGCGGGCACCGGCCGCGAAGACACTCGGCTGATGCAGGCCGTGCCGGGGCTGCTGTCGAAGAGTGGCGCGGAGGGCGTCCTGGCGTTCACGCTCGGCGACGGCACCGCGTGCGCGATCAAGGTCGCGGACGGCAACAAGCGGGCCTTGGCGCCGCTGGCCATGGCCGTGCTCGCGCGCCTGGGCATCGAGACGCCGGAAGAGCTGGCCGACCTGGCTCACCCGCCCGTGTACGGCGGCGGCGAACGCCAGGGCGAGCTGCGGGTCAGTTGGAGTGCTCCTTAGCCGCGAGGTCGCCCCAGAACTCGCGCAGCTGCGAAAACAGCTCGGCCAGTTCCTCGACGTTCCCGGTGCGCAGCGCGTCGAGGATGTCGTGGACCTCCTCCGCGGTGGAGTCGGCGTCCAGCAGCGAATCGGCGAACAGCTGTACGAGACCGCCGTAGTCCAGTTCGACCACCGAGTCCGGGTCGAAGCTCTCCAGCCACTGACGGGTCTGCGAGAGCACCCGCCCGGGACCGGAGTCGCCGAAGGTCGTCTCGATCAGCTCGCCCGCGTCGGACGCCCGCCGCAGCGCCTCGGACATCGGCGTTCGCCAGGACGCTTCCCGCGTCGGGTCGGCCGGGCCGCTGCCGAGCACGAGCTTGCGCTCGTCCGGGTCGACCAGCGAGAACCAGGGCAGCGGGACGGTCCAGGTGGTGGTGAGGGTGTGCGCGGCGGTGGCGGTGAGGTCGGTCATCGCGGCTTTGGTCTGGGCGCGGGCGCGATCCGCGGTGACGCCGCAGGAGTCGAGGACCGCGATCCGCAACGCCGGCTCGGCGTCGGCGAGGAAGGTGCTCAACGCGGCGGCCGAGCGGGCGCGCAGTTCGAGCGGGCACGCGAACGGGCCTTCGGCCGGGTGGCCGGCGGGGACGTCGGCCGGATCGAGCACGAGCACGTCGTTGACGAGGCTCGGCGAGGGCCGTCCGTCGCGCAGCTGCGCGGGCAGCAACCGCACCGGCGCGGCCGCCTGTGACTTGAGCCACATCCACTGTTCGCGTTCGCCGATCCCGACCCGGCTGAGCCCGCCCGCGAAAACGGCCTGGACCAGCTGTTGCGCGGGAGGATCGCCCAGCGCGCGCAGAGGTTCGTACACCCGCAGATAGGCCACGAAGGGTCGGAGCACCCGAGCATCGTGGCACGCCGACCAGGGCCGATCGGCATCGACGTGCCGGTAACCGGCGTCCGGCGGACACTGTCGCGACGAGCACACCGTGCCACGTCGCATCCAACCCCCGGGACACGGTACGGTGTCAGCAGGAAAGAACTGTCGAGACGATGCGGGGCCGCCGATTCCCCCGGCCGCCCCGCCCCTGTGCGAGGGGGTCGAGCCATGGGGCGCGGCCGGGCTAAGGCCAAGCAGACGAAGGTGGCGCGCGAGCTCAAATACAGCTCCCACGAAACCGACTTCGATGCTTTGCAGCGCGAGCTGTCGAGTAGTTCCTCGGACAACCACGAGGACGACAAGCGGTACGAGGACCCGTACGACGACGGGTACGACGAGTACCGCCGTTGACGCAGGCACACGACACGCGAGGGCGGAATCGGACCGAGGTCCGAGACGCCCTCGTGCGTTGTGTGCTGCCCGTTTTCTCCGGCTCTGCCGGTGAGGTGACGAAGGAGTTGGACGGGTGAGCGACATCGCACGAGTAGGTGTGGTCGGAGCCGGGCTGATGGGCTCCGGCATCGCCGAGGTGCACGCCAGGTCCGGGTTGGACGTGCTGGTCACCGAGGTGAACCAGCCCGCCCTCGACGCGGGCAAGGCGCGCATCGAGAAGTCGCTGCAACGCGGCGTCCGCAACGGCAAGCTGGCCGCCGAGGACGCCGAAGCGGCGCTCGGGCGGCTGCGCTTCACCACGGACATCGCCGAGTTCGCCGACCGCGATCTCGTCGTCGAGGCCATCCTGGAACAGGAACAGGCCAAGGTCGACGTGTTCCGGGCACTGGACAAGATCGTCGAGCGCGAGGACGCGGTGTTCGCGTCCAACACGTCGTCGATCCCGATCATGAAGCTCGGCATGGCCACCGGCCGTCCGCAGCAGGTCGTCGGCATCCACTTCTTCAACCCGGTGCCGGTGCTGCCGCTGGTCGAACTGGTCCCGTCGCTGCTGACCAGCGAGGAGACCGCCCGCCGGGCCGAGGAGCACGCCACCGGCGCGCTGGGCAAGACGGTGATCCGGTCGCAGGACCGGGCCGGGTTCATCGTGAACTCGCTGCTCGTGCCGTATCTGCTGTCGGCGATCCGGATGATCGAATCGGGCTTCGCCTCGGCCGAGGACATCGACCGCGGCATGGAGCTGGGCACGGCGCATCCGATGGGTCCGCTGCGGCTGTCCGACCTGATCGGCCTCGACACCATCAAGGCGATCGCGGACTCGATGTACGCCGAGTTCAAGGAGCCGCTGTACTCGTCGCCGCCGCTGCTGCTGCGCATGGTCGACGCCGGGCTGCTCGGCAAGAAGACCGGCCGCGGGTTCTACTCCTACTCCTGACTTTAGTTGCGGGCCTGATCAACTTCTCCCCGCTGTGCGCGGCGGGGCGGGTCGCTTGACTGTGCGGCATGACTTCGACGTTCGTCTTCGCCGCCGGTGCCAACGGCGTGTCCGCCGCCCCGCCGGAACTCGTGCTGCGCGGGTACCGCGGGGTGGGGGTGCCGCAGCCGGAGCAGCAGTTCCGGCTGTCGTACCAGGCTCCGCAGGATCTCGGCGCGTTCGCCACGGAACCCTCGGCGCTGGCCGGCGTGACGGTGGCTGACCAGGTCGCGTCCACTGTGGACGTCGTCCGCCGGGCTGCCGCGCTGGGGCCGGTCGTGCTGGTCGGGTCGAGCATCGGCGGCGCGCTGGTCACCCTCGTCGCCGAAGAGGTCCCGGAGCTGGTGTCGGCGCTGGTCTACGACGCCGCGTTCTGCTGTGTCGAACTGCCGACGCCGGAGGAATACCTGGCGACGCCCGAAGCCGCGTCGTCGCAGGTCGGGGCAATGCTCGGGTTCATCGCGGCCGACCCGGCGGTGATCGGCGCGATGCGGTTCAACTGGCGTTCTTCGTCGGCGGAGGCGTTGACGGCGGCGAAGGCGGCGCTCTGCGCGGACGCCACCGACGGCGAGTTCTACGCCCTGCTCAACGCGATGGCCCCGGACGACATCATCGGCCGCAGCGCGACCGACTCGCGCGGCACGGCGGAGCGGTGGGGGCGCGTCCCGCGGTTCTACATCCGGCATCTCCAAGACCGTCTGGTGCCGCTCGCCCTGCAGGACCGGATGATCGCCGAGGCCGACGCGCGCACGCCCGGCACGCGGTTCGAGGTGCACGACATCGACACGTCGCACTTCCCGAACGCGGCCGGGATGGCCCAGTTCGTCGAGGTGCTGGACAAGGTCGGCCAGTCGGTCAGCTGAACGCCGCTCGTCGTGCGGCCCGGCGCAGCACGGTCAGGATCGCCGGGCCCAGCACGAGGATCGCGACCAGGTTCGTGAGCGCGCGGCCGGTGTCCCAGCCCAAAGTGGACGTCAGCACGGTGAAGACCAGGAACCGGTGCAGGTTCTCGCCGAGCGGGCCGCCCGGGACGAAGTCCAGCGCGGTGTGGCCCGCCAGGAACGGCCACGTGAACAGGCTCATCGCGAGGCCGTAGAAGTAGGCGGCGACCACTCCGTAGGCCGCCAGCATCGCGATCTCCCACCGGCCCTTCGCCCGGCGCGGCAGCAGCCCGGCACCAAGGCCGACCAGCGAAGACGCCAGCATCTGGAACGGCAGCCACGGCCCCACGCCGCCGGTGAGCAGCGCGGACGCGAACAGCGACGTCGAGCCGAGGACGAACCCGAAGCCCGGTCCGAAGACCCGCCCGGCCAGCACGAGCAGGAAGAACACCAGCTCGATCCCGCCGGTGCCCGCGCCGAGCGGACGCAGCGCGGCGTTCACCGCGGACAGCACGCCGAGCAGCGCGAGCGCCTTCGCGTCGAGTCCGCCGCTGGACAGTTCGGCCAGCACGATCAGGATCAGCACCGGCAGCGTCACGAGGAAAACGAACGGCGCGTCGGTCACGTGCGCTGAGGTGCCGACGGTGCCGCGGGCGAGCAGCGGCCAGCAGAACATCGCCAGTCCGACCACGACGGCGGCCGTCAGCACCAACGCCGTGCGGTGCCGGATGCGGACGGCTGGGCCCAGGAAATCGGTCACGCCAGCGCCTTCGCCACCGCGTCCACGGTCAGCCACGGCTCCGGCGCGAGGATCTTCGCGACCTGCGGGGCGAAGGCGGGCGAGGCTACGACGACGTCCGCGGTCGGCCCGTCCGCGACCACCTCGCCCTCGGCCAGGACCACGACGCGATGTGCGGCGGAGGCGACGAACTCGACGTCGTGGGTGGCCAGCAGCACCGCGTGTCCCTCGGCGGCCAGGTCGGCGAGGATGGTCGCGAAGTGCCGTTTCGCCGGGTAGTCCAGGCCGCGGGTCGGTTCGTCGAGCAGCACGACCGGCGGGGCGGCGGCTAGTTGCACAGCGAGGACCAAGGCGAGTCGCTGGCCTTCGGACAGGTCGCGCGGGTTGGTGTCGTCTTGGATACCCGGTACGAGACGGTCGAGCAGCTTCCGTGCGGTGCCTGGCGTGACGTCCGATTCGACGTCGGCCTGTCGGCATTCCGCGCCGACTGAGTCGAGATACAACAGGTCAGACGGGGTCTGCGGAACCAGGCCGACGCGGGTGCGGGCAGCGCGCGAGCGGAGCGTCTTCGGGTCCGCGCCTTCGACGTCGACCGTCCCGTCGGATCGGGGTCCGCTGCCCTGCAACGCCCACAGCAGCGAGGACTTGCCCGAGCCGTTCCGGCCCATCAGCGCGACGACCTCGCCTTGATTCAGCCGCAGGTCAACGCCGCGAACCGCGTTCACGCCGCCGTACCGGACCCGCACACCCCGCGCGGTGAGGACCGCTTCGCCAGAGCGTTGTGCCGCTTCAGCGGGGCGACGTTCGGCGAGGCGTTCCCGCAGCGGGCGGGCGAGCCGACGAGCATCGCGAACCGAGAGTGGCAGCGGCGACCAGCCCGCGAGTCGACCCAACTCGACGATCGGCGGCGCGACGTCGGTCTCGGCGAACACCTCCGCAGGTGGGCCGGAGACCACGGTGCCGTCGCCGGGCAGGTAGAGCAGGCGGTCGGCGTACTGCGCGACGCGTTCCATCCGGTGTTCGGCGACGACGACCGTGGTGCCCAAGTCGTGCACCAGCCGGGTGATCGCGGCCAGCACCTCCTCGGCCGCGGTCGGGTCGAGCGCCGACGTCGGTTCGTCCAGCACCAGCACGCTCGGATGCGCCGTGAGTACCGCGCCGATCGCGACGCGTTGCTGCTGACCGCCAGAGAGTGTCCGAAGTGGACGGTCGCGGAGTTCGGCGATGCCCAGCAGGTCAAGGGTTTCCTCGACGCGCTTGCGCATCACGTCCGGCGCGATGGCGAACTGTTCCATCGCGTAAGCCAGCTCTTCTTCGACGGTGTCGGTGACGAATCCGGCCAGCGGGTCCTGCCCGACTACGCCGACCACTGATGCCAGTTCGCGCGGCGGATGCGTCGCGGTGTCGAGCCCGGCGACCTTGACGCGGCCGCTCAGCGTGCCGCCGGTGAAATGCGGGACGAGACCGTTGATCGCCCCGAGCAATGTCGACTTACCGACACCGGTGCGGCCGGCGACGAGGCAGAGTTCGCCTTCCTCGATGGTCAGGTCGACATCCCGGAGCACCGGCCGGTCCGCCCCGTCGTATGTGACGCTGACGTGCGAAAACTCGATCATCGGGCGACCTCCGACACCAGCGCCGGACGCGGCGCGAACCAAGCGGGCAGCACGCTGATCAGCACCGCGACAGTCGGCAGCAGCGGCAGCTCCGGCCAGGTCAGCGGGCTGGCCGGGGTGGTGAGCGAAACCGGGTCGGCGATCAGCACGAGCACAGCGGTCGCGACACCGCACAGCGAGACCAGCGTCTCCGGCAGCCGCCACGGATCGGGCCGATAGGTCGTGCGGCGGATCTGCCGTCCGCCCAGCACGAAACCGGCGGCGGCCAGCACCAGACCGGCGATGAGCATCGGCACGCCGAGCCACGACGCAGACCCGTCGAGCACGCCGTAAACCCCCACCGCGACCCCGACCATCCCTGCCAGCACGCAGGTCGCGATCAGCATCCGGACCCGCTGCGAGAGATACGCGCGCCGTCCGTAACCGCGAGAATCCATGGCCGCCGCGAGCTGCAGCGACCGATCCATGGCGTCGGCGAGCACCGGCACGAAAATCCCCTTCACGAACCGCAGGCCACGTGTCTTCCCGGAACGCAGCCGGCGCGCGCGACGCACCCGCTGCACGCTTTCGACCAGCTGCGGCGCCACGGACAACGCGACCGTGACCGCCGTACCGACCTCATACAGCGCTCCAGGCACGGCTTTGAGCAGGCGTTTTGGGTTCGCCAGCGCGTTCGCGGCCCCGACGCAGAGCACGATCGTCGCCAGCCGGAGCCCGTCGTACAGCCCGCCGAGCAGCTCCTCGGCCGAAGTGGGGCCGAGGAGCTGAATGCCCGCGGCGACGCTCGGCAGCGGGATGGTCGGCAGCGTGAAGAGGATGTGCCCACCGTCCTCGCCGCCGATCAGGATCCGGAACAGCACGCGCGAGGCCAGGATCACCGCGGCGATCCAGGCGTACATCCGGAACGCCAGCGCCCACGGCGCGTCGCCGCGACGGAGCACCACGACGAACCCGGCCACCGCGATCACCAAAGCGAGCAGAACCGGGTTCGTGGTCCGGCTCGCGGCGACGGCGAGCGCGAGCGCCCACACCCACCACGCGCCGGGATGGAGCGCTCGCGGACTACTTCCCGCCACGTTTGCGGCGAAGGAAGGGCGACTTCTCGTCAAGGTCGCGACGCGTCATGACGAACGCCCCGACCAGCGCGATCACCACCACGATCCCGACCCCGATGACCAGGCCCCACGGGAAACCGCTGTCCGAAGTGGACGCCGGGGCTTGGGCAGGCGCGTTGGCCTTGCGCACCGGCTCGGTGCGCGGCGGCGGATACTCGGTGTAGGACTTGCCGATCGCGAAGGACCAGCCTTCGAACGCCCCGGCGGGCGGCTTCCAGCTCTGCGCGCCGACCTGCGCCGACTCCCACTTGCCGCCGTTGGTGGCGGTCCAGAAGCTCCACGACGCCTTCTCCGGCGGCATCCCGGTGCAGGTCTGGTCGGCGGGTTTGCCCTCGATCTTGCACATCACGGCCAGGCCGTATTTGCCCGCTCCGGTGAGCTCGAAGCCCGCGTTTTGCAGGGCGGTGACGCCGTTCTCCTGTTTGCCGGGCGCGCACCGGATGAGAGTTTCACCGCCCAGCCCCTGGAAGTCGACGATTACCGTGACGCCGTTGTCGTCCTGGCAGTAGCCGTCGGCGCCCTTGCCGGGCGTGGTCGCGGAGGCGGAGGACGCCCCGCCTAAACCGGTAGCGACGAGAAGAGCGCAGCCGGCGAGGACTCGCCCCCAGTGCCGCGCGTGCACGAACCGCATGTCAGATGTACCTCGCATCGATCGGACCACGACGGGCGATCCGGCTCGCGGTCCCTCGCGGGGCCGCTCACGGTTGCGGGCCAGCGCCGGATTCTCACCGGCTTCCCCCGTTCGTGGCGAAGAACTTGTCGACGTTAACGCACCGCAGGCCGCGCTGGAAGCGACCGCGGCCACACCTACACTTCCGGGCGTGGGACAGGACCAGTTGCGCGTCGGCCTCGTAGGAACCGGACCGTGGGCCACCACGGTGCACGCCCCCGGGCTCGCGGATCATCCAGGGACCGTGCTCAGTGCTGTGTGGAGCCGCCGGCCGGAAGCCGCCGCCGCGCTCGCGCAGGCCTACGACGCCGTGCCCACCAGCGATCTGGACGAACTGTTCGAGCAGGTGGACGCGCTCGCGTTCGCGGTGCCGCCGACCGTGCAGGCCGAACTGGCCACCAAGGCAGCGGAGGCGGGCAAACACCTGATCCTGGAGAAACCGATCGCCCCCGATCTCGCCTCGGCGCAGCGTCTCGCCGACGCCGTGACGTCGGCTGGCGTCGCGTCGCTGGTGATGCTGACGCTGCGGTTCGCTCAGCAGACGCGCGACTGGCTGGAGGGCGTCACCGCTGCTGGCGGTTGGCGCGGCGGCAGCGTGCGGTGGCTATCCGGCGCGTTGCTCGCCGGGAAGTACGCGACCTCGGCCTGGCGGCAGGATCCGGCTGCCGGCGCGCTCGCCGACATCGGCCCGCACGCGTTCGACCTGCTCGACGCCGCCCTCGGCCCGATCACGGACGTCCTTGCCGCACACCGCGGTCCCGAAGACCTGTGGCAACTGCTGCTTGAACACGAAAGCGGCATCACGAGCACCGCGACGCTCAGCCTGCGCCTGCCGGTGCAGCCGACGGTGGTCGAGTACTCGGTCTTCGGCGAGCACGGCTTCCGCACGCTTGGCCGCACCGGAACGGCGAACGACGCGTACACCGCGCTGCTGGACGATTTCGCCGCGATGGTGTCGTGCGGAACGACCACACATCCCTGCGACGTCCGGCGGGGCGTGCACCTGGCTCGGATCGTGGACCAGGCGCGCGCCGCCCTTCGCTGAGGCCGTTAATTCGCTTGCCCGGTCTGAGACGATGAACGGGAAGTTCGTTTCGGACGAAGGAATGCCTATGTGCTCCGCCACGGCCCACTCCGGCCGCGTGGCCTGAGCTGTTCGGCCTGCGCGCCGGTTGTGGGGTTCGCCCTGCCCGGTTCTTGTGCTGCATTCTTTCTTTACCGAAAGGCTTCCACCAGAGATGTCCGCCCTTCAGGCATATGTTCGCGCGACCGCACCGATCGGCCGCGACACCGAGCGAATCGGCCCGTTCCTGGCGACTTTCGCCCAGGACAGCTCTCATCCGATGGCGAACTACGCCATCCCCGATGACAGCGCCGCACCCACGCCCGCCGAGATCGCTCACTTGATTTCCGCTTACCAGCAACGAAATCTCCTGCCGCGGCTGGAGTTCTTCACCGACGCCGCTCCCGACGTCGAGAAATCCCTTGTCACCGCAGGGTTCACGCTGGAACGACGCGTGCCGGTGATGACCTGCACCGCCGAGGACCGCGTCGACTGTGGTGCACCGGACCACATTCAGCTGCGAGAACCGTTGTCCGACAACGAATTCCGCCGCCTGCGGTCCGTGCAGAACGTCGCCTTCGGAGAGTCTCCGGAGGTGTCGGATGCTGATGTCGAACGCAACCGCGACTACCTGACCGTTCTAGCCGAACACGGCGAAACCATTGTGGGCGGCGGAGTCGCGTTGGACATCGTGTCCGGCGCAACGGAAATCGTCGGCATCGCGGTAGCGGCTGAACACCGCGGCCAAGGCATCGCGGCGGCAATCACCGCGCACCTAACCCGCCTCGCCCACGAACGCGGCGCGCGGACGGCTTTCCTTACACCAGGCGATGTCGGCATCGGCACGGTCTACCGCCGCGCCGGGTACCAGGTCGCCGGTGAGTGCGTGCACCTGTCGCTGAGCTAGTCGTCGTACCTGCCGCCGCGACCACGCTTCACATCGCTGCGGCGCTTCTTCGCCGCCAAACGGCGTTCCTTCGAGCCCCGCGAAGGCTTGGTCGGACGCCGTTTGGCCGGCGGCGGCGCGGAAGCCTTCGTCAGCACGTCGGCCAACCGCTCCCGGGCCGCGTCGCGGTTCATCAGCTGGGAGCGGTATTCGCTGGCCGCGATGGTCAGCACGCCGTCGACCAGACGGGTGCCCAACCGAGCCGTGATGCGTTCCTTCAGCGCGGGCGGGATCACGGCGGAGCTCGCGACGTCGAACGACAGCTCGACACGCGAGTCCGTCGTGTTCACGCCCTGTCCGCCCGGCCCCGAAGACCGGGAGAACCGCTCTCGCAGTTCGGCGCCCGGGATCACGAACCGGGCGCCGACGCGTACGTCCTCCGCCATGTCTTCAGTGTCTCAAGACGGGGCAAGCGGCTTTCAGAACCGCGGGTGGTCGCCGGACAGCACCGCGCGCGGACCGTCCGGGTCTTCGGCGGGCTGGACGTCGCCGAGAATCCACGCGGGCACGTGCCGTGCGGTGAGCACCGCCAGCGCCCGGTCGACGTCCTCGGCGGACACGATCGCGACCATGCCGACGCCCATGTTGAACGTCTTCTCCAGCTCCGCGCGCTCGACCTTGCCGCGCTGCCCGATCAGCGCGAACACCGGAGCCGGCGTCCACGTGCCGCGTTCGAGCTTGGCGACGAGGCCGCGCGGCATCACGCGGGCGAGGTTGGCTTCGAGGCCGCCGCCGGTGATGTGCGCGAACGTGCGCACCTCGGTCTCGGCGACCAGCGCGAGGCAGTCCTTCGCGTAAATCTTGGTCGGCTCGAGCAGTTCCTCGCCCAGCGTGCGGCCGAACTCCTCGACGTGACCGTCCAGCGGCATCCGCGCGATGTCCAGCAGCACGTGCCGGGCCAGCGAGTAGCCGTTGGAGTGCAGCCCGGACGAACCCATCGCGAGCACGACGTCGCCGGGGCGCACCTTCTCCGGCGACAGCAGCGCGGACGCCTCGACCGCGCCGACGCCGGTGGCCGACAGGTCGTAGTCGTGCTCGCCCATCAGGCCCGGGTGCTCGGCCGTCTCGCCGCCGAGCAGCGCGCAGCCAGCCTGGACGCAGCCCTCGGCGATGCCGCCGACCAGCGCCGCGATCTTCTCCGGCACGACCTTGCCGACCGCGATGTAGTCCTGCAGGAACAGCGGCTCGGCCCCGGTGACAACGAGGTCGTCGACCACCATCGCGACCAGGTCGATGCCGACCGTGTCGTGCTTGTCGAGCGCCTGCGCGACCGCGATCTTGGTGCCGACGCCGTCCGTGGAGGAGGCGAGGATCGGCTCTTTCCACTTGTCGAGCTTGAGGGAGAAAAGCCCGGCGAAGCCGCCGACCCCGCCGCGCACCTCGGGCCTCGTGGCCCGCTCGGCGTGTGGCTTGAGCAGCTCGACGGCCTGGTCACCGGCGTCGATGCTGACCCCGGCGGCTGCGTACGTGGCGCTCGTGGACTCGCTCACGGAAGCGGACTCCCTACTGGACATGCTTGGTTCACGGACGCCGGACGGCGTCTTCGGCACCGTACCCGGCGGCGCTGACCGGAGTCGCCGCGCCACCTGCGGCGTCCATGCTTTCGAGCAGGTGCTTGCCGATGAGCGCGTCCTCGGGCAGCGGAATCGGGTACTCGCCGGAGAAGCAGGCCGTGCACAGCCGCGACTTCGGCTGCTCCGACGCCGCGACCAGGCCGTCCAGCGAAATGTAGCCGAGCGAATCGGCTCCGATCGAACGGCGGATGCCGTCGAGATCGACGCCGTTGGCGACGAGTTCGGCCCGCGAGGCGAAGTCGATGCCATAGAAGCACGGCCACCGCACCGGCGGCGACGCGATCCGCACGTGCACCTCGAGCGCGCCTGCCTCGCGCAGCATCCGCACGAGCGCGCGCTGGGTGTTGCCACGGACGATCGAGTCGTCCACCACGACCAGGCGCTTGCCGCGGATGACGTCGCGCAGCGGGTTCAGCTTCAGCCGGATCCCGAGCTGCCGGATGGTCTGCGACGGCTGGATGAAGGTGCGCCCGACGTAGGCGTTCTTGACCAGACCGGTGCCGTACGGCAGGCCGGAGCCCTGCGCGTACCCGATCGCGGCCGGGGTGCCGGACTCCGGCACGGGCATCACGAGGTCGGCGTCGACCGGGTGCTCGACGGCCAGCTTCCGGCCGATCTCGACGCGCGTGGCGTGCACGCTGCGGCCGGCGATCGACGTGTCCGGACGGGCGAGGTAGACGTACTCGAAGACGCAGCCCTTGGGCTCCGGGTTCGCGAACCGCGACGAACGCAGCCCCTCGGCGTCGATGGCGATCAGCTCGCCCGGCTCGACCTCGCGCACGAACGACGCGCCGCAGATGTCGAGCGCGGCGGTCTCGCTCGCCACGACCCAGCCGCGCTCCAGCCGGCCGAGCACCAGCGGGTGCACGCCGTGCGGGTCGCGCGCCGCGTACAGGGTGTTCTCGTCGGCGAAGACCAGGCAGAACGCGCCCTTGAGCGTCGGCAGCAGCTCGAGCGCGGCGGCCTCGATGCCCTTGTCGGCGGCGTTCGCGGCGAGCAGCCCGCAGACGAGGTCGGAGTCGCTGGAGGACCCGGTGAGCCCGGCGTGCGGCTTCAGCCCCGCGGCGACGGTGCGGTCGCGCAGCTCGGCGGTGTTGACCAGGTTGCCGTTGTGCGCGAAGGACAGGCCGCTGCCGGTGTCCGTGGTGCGGAAGATCGGCTGGGCGTTCTCCCAGATCGTGGCTCCGGTCGTGGAGTACCGGCAGTGCCCGACGGCGATGTGCCCCTGCAGCGACTGCAGGACCTGCTCGTCGAAGACCTGGCTGACGAGCCCGAGGTCCTTGAAGACGACGATCTGCGAGCCGTCCGAGACGGAGATGCCCGCTGCCTCCTGCCCGCGGTGCTGCAGGGCGTAGAGGCCGTAGTAGGTGAGCTTGGCGACTTCTTCCCCGGGAGCCCAGACGCCGAAGACGCCGCACTCCTCACGGGGTTCCGGATCGGGTTGATCTTGATCTTCGGGTCGAGCAGGACTGGCGGAGGGGTCGGAAACCACCGAGGAGCTCCCAGGAAGACGCGGGCGGGCCAGGTCCAAGTGTAAGGGGTGGATCGGGCGGGGACGGGGGTTGCGGCGTGGTTCTGACCACTACGGGGGAGTGAGTTGTGGAGCGGTGATCTGGTTTTGGAGCGGGGGTCTCGTTGGGTTGGGTCTTTTCGCGTTCGGCTCGTCGCCTGGCGGCGACGTTGCCGTTCTTCTCCTGGGCAGGCACCCCGAAGCCGATTGTGATGACGGTCTGAGGGTGATTGTCAAGGCGGGAAAGATGCCTTGACAACCACCCTCAGACCGCATTTTGGCTTCGTATCGGGGTGCAGGGCGGGGGTGGCTGCATGGCTGAGTTGAGGAGGCGGGATGCGGTTTTGGGCCGCGCGGCTGGGGCGAGTGGGCACGTTGGGGGTCGCGGGTGGGGCTGGCCGCCCGCAGGTGGCGTCGGGGGTGCGGGATGCGGTTTAGGGCGCGCGGCCGGGTGCATGGTCCCGTTGGGTTCGCGGGTGGGGGCTAGCGCCCCAATGTGGCGTTGGGTGCGTCTGACGCACCCAATGCCACATTGGGGCGCATCGGCGGCGGAGGTGAGCGGGCGGGGTTGCGCGGGTCGTGAGGGGAACCCTGAGGGAATCAGAGTTCCTGAGGGTGGCCCTCACGGCAGCAGCTCAGGCACGCGCGACGGCGGGGGGCAGAAATGAACCAGGCCCCGCACGAAGTGGATTGGGCCACTTCGTGCGGGGCCTGAAATCTGGGAGGCACCGGTGGGGACAAAGCGCGGGGAGAAGGGGGCGAATCAGCGAGCGGCTAGCCACTTCGAGCGGCCGCCTCGGCCTGGGACCCAGCAGCCGGTTGCGGAGGCTGCGACGGGGGCCGGTGGGCGCTCGGGGAGGGCCAGCACTTCGCCCAGTACCTGGCTTGCTTCGCCGCGCGAGCGCCAGAGCGTGGTCGCGGGGGCGAAGATGTTCTGCTCGCCGCCAGGCAGGCGCGTGGCCTCGACGTCGTCCTCGGCATTGAGCCGGACGACGTCCACCACGTTGTCGTGGACTCGCACTCCGACCACGGCCTGCACTTCGCCGCTGCCGTCCGTCGGGTGGACGAACTGGTAGCCGCGGTCAATCAGTTCTTGCAGGCCTTGCTCGATGTCGAAGCTGGGTCCGACGACGTTGGTCTCAGCCGAGGACATCGTCGAATTCGCCGTCCTTCGCGCCGGCGAGGAAGGCCGCCATTTCCGCGCGCGTGTAGACGAGCGCGGGGCCCTCCGGGAAACGCGAGTTCCGCATCGCGATCTCGCCCGAGACCAGCGGGGCTACTTCAACACAGTTGCCTACCGCGCCGCTGTAGCTCGCCTTGCGCCACTGGGCGCCGGTCAGACGGTCGGCCGGAATACCGTTCTCGAACCGCTCAGCCATGATGCCACCTTCCGGGAAGGACGATGAAAAGCTCAGGAATCTGCATGTGCATCTGCCCGCGACTTCGACGCTAGCACGCGCGCATGCAGCGGTAAATGCACGTGCAGAATTTTCTGCAAATTTCTCACTGCGTGACGACACGGTTCAGTAGAAGTTCCCAGACGGGTGATTCGAGCACTACCTGAACGGGCTAATTATCACCTTGGGTAACGATATTGGCGGTCTGATAACGCACCGCGTTCGTGACTCGCCGCCGCTGGGTGCAGCGGGTGAATGAAGAACACTGACCGTGATGGCTAACGGGGCGAGAAGAAGGCGTCGGACCGGGTCAGTGGAAACAGTCTCCGGACTTATGCACGCTCGGTGATGAGAATGCGGGTGGGCGTTCGCTATTCGGTTACCGCTCGCCCGGATGGTGGGGCGGGATTCGTCGCCAGGAGAATTTCACCGGAGCCGAGCGCCTCGGTGCGGTGAAGAGAGAACAGCGCTTAGATCTCGGCCTTGCGCTTGGCGATGCGGGCCCGGCTGCGCTCGGGGGTCTCCGCGTCGACGGCCAGCAGGTCCAGCGCTCGGCCGTACTTCTCGATCTCGTCGCGCTTGTCCAGGTAGTGCGCGCCGGTCAGGTACTCGACGTAGACGATGTTCGGCAGTTCCGCCTCGGCGAAGCGCAGCAGCGAGAACGCGTGCTCGGCCGACAGACCGCTGCGGCAGTACGGCAGGATCTGCACCGACACGTGCGGCAGCGTGGTGACCTCGAGCAGGTATTCCAGCTGCTGCCGGAACACCTTGGGGCCGCCGATCGGCCGGTACAGCACCGATTCGTCGAGCACCGCCCAGATCCGCGGCGCGTCGGGGCGGGCCAGCATCTTCTGCCGCCGCATGCGCAGGGCTACCAGCTGGTCCACGCGTTCGTCGGCCATTTCCGGGCGGCCGTGGCTGAAGATCGCTCGCGCGTACGGCTCGATCTGCAGCAGGCCGGACACGAACAGCGGCTCCCAGATCTGGATCCGGGACGCCGCCTCCTCAAGACCGACGAGGTCGGTGAACCATCCGGGCACCGTCTCGCCGAACTTGCGCCACCAGCCCGCTTCGTTCGACTGCTTGACCATGTCGAGGAACGCTTTGCGCTCTTCGTCGTCGGAGACGCCGTACATGGTGAGCAGGTCGGCGACGTCGCGTTCCTTGAAGCCGACTCGGCCGAGTTCCAGCCGGGAGATCTTGGATTCCGAACCGCGGATGTTGTAACCGGCCTGCTGGCGCGTGATCCCGGCTTCCTCGCGCAACCGGCGAAGCTGCGAACCGAGGATCATCCGGCGCGCTGTCGGGCCGAGGCTCTGCTCGCCGGCGGACACGCCTACCGCGTTCATGACCAGGGCCCTTCCATTGCCGCTCGTACGAAATCCGACTACCCAAAGTACACGCATGGCACTGCCCGGACAGCGTGGCACAGGCCCGCGTTCAGGGGATTCTACGGAGTGTGTGCCTCAGAAGACACACCCGCGGGAACAATTCCGGCGGAAAATCAGATCCGCACGACCGGAAGCCAGTGCGAAAGGTCCGCGCGGCTGCCCGAGGCGGATACGCGTGCGGCGCTCAGCGCGTCGTCCCAGTCCAGGAGGCCGGTGGCCAGTTCGAGCCACGTCCGCGGGTCGGTCTCGATCACGTTCGGCGGCGTGCCGCGGGTGTGGCGCGGGCCCTCGACGCACTGCACCGCGGCGTACGGCGGGACCCGGACCTCGACTGTGTGCCCGGGTGCGTCCTGGGCGAGGGTCCGCAGCGTCGCGCGCACCGCGGCGGCCAGGTCGGGGCGCGCCGGATCCGGTCCGTCGCCGCGCAACCAGTCCGAAACGGCCAGCACCGCCGCTCGTAACTGAGCGGGATCGACCGAACGCGAAGAGGCCATGCGACAACAGTAGAGTGACGGCGAACGGAGTTTCAGGCACCCGGCACCGAGGGACGGCGATGGCGCAGCGGGACGAGGCAGATCGGATGGTTTCCCGGACCCCGGCGGGCAAACGCGCGCGCCGGAACGCGTATCCGCGCCGCGGGCCGCAAGGAAAACCCGAGATCACTCCCGAGATGCGGGCCAACGCGCGGACCAACCCGAACAGCTGGCTGTATGTCATCGACGAGGCCTTCGACGCTCGCGGTCCGGTGCCGTCGTGGGCGGTCGTCGGCGCGTACCCGGTGAACGGAACGGGAGAGGTCGTCGAAGACTTCCACCCCAACGACCGGTACCGGCCCTCGCCGAAGGCGCTCGGTTTTCCCGAGCCGCGCAACGAACTCGAGCGGCTGCTGCAGATGGTCCGCACCGAGCACCGGCCCGCCGAAGACCTGCCGCGCGTCATCCTCGATTCGACGCTGCTCGTCTACGCCCTGTCCCCGGTGCAGCGCACGGTGATCGGCTTCCACAACGCCGACGGCCGGGTCATGGTCCCGGCGTACACGTCGAAGTCGCTGGTGCCGCGCGAATGGCCGCACGCCCGCGCGGTGCTCGGCCGCGACATCGTCGGGCTGCTCGCCGGACATCCGCTCGCGGTCAACCCGCACGACCTGATCACCGCGGTCGTGCCGGCCGAGCACCTGATGAAGGCGCTGGCCGAAGAACGGCGCTGACCTGGGCAGACCACTCTGCCGAGTGATCATGATTCGCCGAAGTCCCCGCATCCGGGCATCGTGACGCAGTAGGAGTACACGCGTCCGGTGAGGAGCCCTGGGTGAAGCGTCATCTGCTGCTGCGCTGGAGCGCGGTTCTCTTCGCCGGGATCACCGGCACGTCCCTGTGCGAAACGGCGGAGGCCGCGCCGAGCTACGCCGGGGCCGCGGACAACTACGCCGGTTCGCAAATCGCGAAGCACGAAGGTGTGCTGGGAGCGCCGAACATCTCCTACACGACGGCGGATCAGTACCTCGGGCACGACGTCAGCGGCCACCAAGGCCCGGTCGACTGGCCGGCCGCCGCCGGAGCTGGCGCGAAGTTCGTGTACGTGAAAGCGACCGAGGGCACCGGGTTCGTCAGCGGGCAGTTCGCCCAGCAGTACAACGGTTCCTACCAAGTGGGGATGGTCCGCGGTGCCTACCACTTCGCACGGCCGGACGTGTCCGACGGCGCGGCGCAGGCCAACTACTTCCTCGCACACGGCGGCGGCTGGTCGGCCGATGGCAAGACGCTTCCGGGCGCACTCGACATGGAATACAACCCCTACGGCGAAACGTGTTACGGCAAGGACGCGAACGGGATGGTCGCGTGGGTTCGCGCGTTCTCCGACACCTATCGCGCCCGCACCGGACGGCTGCCGACGATCTATACGTCGACCAGCTGGTGGAAACGCTGCACCGGAAACAACCCTTCTTTCGGAGGGAATCCGCTCTGGATCGCGCGCTACAACTCCTTCATCGGCGAACTCCCGGCGGGCTGGGGACAGCACGCCATCTGGCAGTTCTCGAACAGCGGGACCCTGCCAGGCGACCAGAACTGGCTCAATGGAGCCCAAACAGCCCTGCGCAATCTGGCATTCGGGTGAACATTCGTGACGTTGTCACGAATTAGTCATCACCGCCCGATGAAAATCACCCACTCGCCCATTCATCTTCACGGAACTTGATGACAAACGACGATTCGTCCTCAAGAATCTCCCCCGTGGCGGCTACCTGCACATAGCCGCCCTCCGCGAGGGTATCTGTGAAGGGATCGACGATGTCCACTTCCCGAAGAGGGCGGCGCACCGCGCTGCTGTCCGCTCTGACCGTCCCGGTTGTCGCGCTCCTGCTCGGCGCTTCAACGGAGGCGACGGCCGCCCCGGCCGAATCCCCGCTTTCGGCGCGGGAGATCAACGCCGTCAACGCCGACATCCAGGCGAACAACCACACCATGGGTTCGCAGATCCGGCGCGTCGAGGGGGATCAGTCCACCCCCGAGACGAAAACCGCCGCGCAGCAACCGCAACCGGGCGCCGCGCTGCCGAACCAGGTGGCGGCCGCCGTCGCCGGCATCGACGTGTCCGGTTACCAGGGCAATGTCGACTGGGGCAACTGGTGGGGCCAGGGCAAGCGGTTCGTGTGGACCAAGGCCACTGAGAGCACGACTTACACGAACCCCTACTTCGCCCAGCAGTACAACGGTTCCTACAACCAGGGATTCATCCGGGGCGCCTACCACTTCGCCACGCCGAACACCTCCAGCGGCGCGACGCAGGCGAACTACTTCGTCTCGCACGGCGGCGGCTGGTCGCGCGACGGCAAGACGCTGCCCGGCGTGCTCGACATCGAGTACAACCCTTACGGCGCGACCTGTTACGGCCTGAGCAAGGCGTCGATGACCGCGTGGATCAAGGACTTCCACGACACCTATCACGCCAGGACGGGCCGCTGGCCGGTGATCTACACGTCGACGAACTGGTGGAACCAGTGCGCCGGCGGCGATTTCTCCAGCACCGCGCCGCTGTGGATCGCGCGGTACGCGTCCTCGGCCGGAACGCTTCCGTACAACTGGGGCTACTACACCGTGTGGCAGTACACCTCGAGCCCGCTGGACCAGGACACGTTCAACGGCGCCTACGACCGGCTGCAGGCACTCGCCAACGGCTGATCTGAGGGCGCGCACGGACGCGGCTCCCGGTTCACCCCGCCTCCTGCCAGGCGGGGCGGCCGGGAGCCGCTTTTGTGCGAGCTTTACCCGCCTTGCACAATGCAGACCTGGGGCGGAGACGGAACCGCCTGAGCCGGCGGGGCGTCAGACCGCGGCGCGAGTCGGTGCAGCAGGAAGGCGGAACCGGAGATGACTTACCCACCGCAGCCCGGACAGGGCGGGGATCCTTACGGCCAGGGCTGGCAGCAGCCCGGCTCGGGCGGGGTGCCGCAGCAGCCGGGGTGGGACCCCAACCAGGCTCACCAGCAGCCGGGCTGGGACCCGAACGCCCAGCACCAGCAGCAGCCCGCCTGGGATCCGAACGCCCAGCAGCAGCCGCAGCAAGGCTGGGACCCGAACGCTCAGCAGCAGTACCCGGGGTACCAGCAGCAGCCGTACCCCGGCACCCAGCAGTTCCCGCAGCAGGGCTGGGACCAGCAGCAATACCCGGGCGGACCGGGCGGCGAGCCGCCGAAGAACAACAAGACCGGGCTGTGGATCGGCATCGCCGTCGCGGTCGTCGTGGTGGTCGCGCTGGGCATCACCGGGTTCGTCGCGCCGGGGTTCTTCCTGAGCAAGGACGACAAGGGCAGCTCGCAGGCGCAGCCGCCGGCCCCCGCTCCGTCCCCGTCCCAGTCCTCGGAGGCTCCGCTGCCGAGCGACTCGTCGTCGCCGTCGACGGATTCGAGCGAGGACCCCGGCTCCAGCGGAGCGTCGGGCGAGGCGAAGCAGGTCATCGACAACTTCCTCGCCAAGCTCAACGCCAAGGACGCCGCCGGCGCCACCGCGCTGGCCTGCCAGGGCACCGAGAGCATGTCGAAGCGCAGCATCGACGAGACCACCAGCGGCGACCCGCAGCTCACGCTGGGCAAGGTCACCGCGGGCAGCGCCACGACGAGCGCCCGGATCACCGGCACGCTGTCGGGCAAGGACGCCAGCGGCACGATGGTGATCATGAACCGCGGCGGCGGTTACTGCGTGGGGCTGTACCTGATCCTGGCGTTCTGACCCGGTGCGCTCGCCGCTGCTGTGGACGTTGATCGCGTCCGTGGCACTGCTGTGCGGGGTCGGTGGCTGGTTGCTTACCGACCCCGCGACGAGCCGCAGTGAAGCGCTCAAGACCGCCGGTCTCGCCGGTGGCGCGGTCGCAGCGTTGTACGCGTTGTGGCTCAACGACCGCCGTCGCCGCGTCGAGGAGGCGCGGCAGGTGATCGAGCAGCAGCGGCACGACGTCGACCGCGAGCGGATCTCCGACGAGCGGTTCGCGAAGTCGGTGGAATTGCTGGGGCACGAGGCCGATCAGGTGCGCGTGGGGGCGTTGCACGCGCTGGCCGGGCTGGCGCGCACGCGGCCGGAGTATCGGCAGACTGTGCTGGACGTGCTGTGTTCTTATCTGCGGCGGCCGTTCATTCATGGCCGCTATGAGGGTGTCGACGTTACGCCTGAAGAAGAACGTGAGCTGCAGGTGCGGCTTACCGCGCAACGGCTGATCCGGGACCTGCTGCCACTGTCCGATGTGGACGGACCAGGTCCGGACCTCGATCTGACCGGCGCAGTACTCGAGTATTTCGACCTATCCCACCGCCGGATCGGCGGATTGCTGCTGCGGCACGCTTCACTGTACAGCAGCACGAACTTGAGCGGCTGCGTCTTCACCGGCCAGGCTTACTTCACCGCCGCGGGCACCGGACCCGGTCGTCTCGTGGGCGTTTTCCGTTGCCGCAACACAACTTTCCAGGACCGGGCTTGGTTCTCCGGCACCGAGTTCTCGGAGCGGACCAACTTCTCCGACACCACGTTCGCCGGGCGGACCACCTTCAAGGGTGCGACTTTCGCGAAGGAAGTCCTGTTCGACGGGGCGACTTTCGCGGATTCCGACGAGCTCCAGTTGCCGGACGGCTGGAAGCTGGAACCTCGGAATGGCGGATATGTCGCGGTGCCGATCTGAGTAGCATCAAAAAACCGTGGACGTCTACGAAGCGGTGCGCTCCCGGCGGTCGGTCCGCGGCTTTCTCGGCAAGCTGGTACCCGACGAAGTCCTGACCCGAGTCCTCACCGCGGCCTTGCGCGCGCCCTCCGGCGGAAATCTGCAGCCGTGGCGGGTGTACGTCCTGACCGGCGCGAAGCTGGCCGAGCTGAAATACCTGGTCCGAGAGCGGATCACGGACGGCGACACCGGTGATCCGCCGCAGGTGCTGCCCTATCCGGAAACGCTGCCCGAGCAGTACGCGCGGCGGATCGAGGAGCTGGGCGCGCTGCGCTACGGAGCGGTCGGCATCGCGCGGGAGGACTACGCGGGCCGGGAACGGGTTCGCGTCCGGAACTGGGACTTATTCGGCGCTCCGGTCGGCCTGTTCTGCTTTCTGAACGAGCAGATGCTGCCCCCGCAATGGCTGGACGCGGGGATGTTTTTGCAGACCGTGATGGTGCTGCTGCGCGCCGAGGGGCTCGACAGTTGCGCGCAAATCGCGTGGGGCCGGTACCACCGGAGCGTCACGGAAATCGCGGAGCCGCCTGCCGGTTATGTCCTCGGATGCGGCATGTCGATCGGGTACGCCGATCCGGACGAGCCTCGGCCCGCGATCCCTCGGGCACCGCTGGCGGAGGTGGTCACGTTCCGGTCGTGAGTGCCGGTGCCGGTCAGCACCGGCACTCACGAGGCCTCAGTCGAACAGGGCCGGAAGGGTCTTTTCCCAGGTCTCGCGCAGTTCTTCGAGGCTGAACTCCGTGACGCCCTGGATCTCCAGCGTGCCGGAATCCGGGTCGACGACGCCGGTCTTGCGCCACGGCAGGCCGCGCGCGGTGCACATCTCGGTGAACCGCAGCTCCTCCGTGCGCGGGACCGCCACGAGCACACGGCCGGACGACTCGGAGAACAGCTGCACGAACGGGTCCTGGTCGCGGTCGAGGAACACCCGGGCCCCGCACTGTCCAATGAGGACAGTTTCGGTGAGGGCCTGGGCCAGACCGCCGTCGGCGAGGTCGTGCGCGGCGGAGATCATGCCGTCGCGCGAACCGGCCACCAGGACGTCGGCCAGCAGCTTCTCGCGGGCCAGGTCGACGCGGGGCGGAACGCCGCCGAGGTGGCCGTGCAGCTCGCGGGCCCAGGCCGAACCGTCCAGCTCGTCGTGGGTGTCGCCGAGCAGCAGCAGCGTCTCGCCGGCCTCCGCGCCGATGCCGGTCGGGATGCGGCGGGTGACGTCGTCGATCACGCCGAGCACCGCGATCACCGGGGTCGGCAGGATCGCCGTGTCGCCGGTCTGGTTGAAGAAGCTGACGTTGCCGCCGGTGACCGGGATGCCCAGCTCGACGCACGCGTCGGCGAGACCGTGCACGGCCTGCTCGAACTGCCACATCACGCCCGGGTCGGTCGGGGCGCCGAAGTTGAGGCAGTCGGACACCGCGACCGGGGTCGCGCCGCCGGTGGCGACGTTCCGGTAGGCCTCGGCCAGCGCGAGCTGCGCGCCGCGGTACGGGTCGAGGTAGACGAACTTCGCGTTGCAGTCGGTGGCCACCGAGACGCCGCGGTTGCTCTCCTCGTCGATCCGGATCATCCCCGAGTCGGACGGCTGGGACAGCACCGAATTGCCGCGCACGTAGCGGTCGTACTGCGCGGTCACCCATTCCTTCGACGCCTGGTTCGGCGACGCGATGAGCTTCAGGAAGTCCGCGCGCAGTTCCTCCGGCGTCGACGGACGCGGCAGCTTCGCGGAGGTGTCGGCGATCAGGCCGTCCTGGAACGCGGGGCGCTCGATCGGGCGGTCGTAGACCGGACCCTGGTGCGCGACGGTGTGCGCGGGCACGTCGACCACGATCTCGTCGTTCCAGGTGATCACGAGGTGCTCGCCGTCGGTGACCTCGCCGATGTCGGTGGCGATGACGTCCCACTTGGCGCAGACCGCCATGAACGCGTCGACGTTCTCCGGCGAGACGACCGCGCACATGCGCTCCTGCGACTCGCTGGACAGCACCTCGGCGGGCGTCATTCCGGTGGCGCGCAACGGAACCCGGTCGAGGTAGATGTGCATGCCGCCGTCACCGGCCGCGGCCAGCTCGGACGTCGCGCAGGACAGCCCAGCGCCGCCGAGGTCCTGGATGCCGACGACCAGCTTCTCCCGGAACAGGTCGAGACAGCACTCGATGAGCACCTTCTCGGTGAACGGGTCGCCGACCTGCACGCTGGGCAACTTGCGCCGGCCCGCCGCGGATTCGTCGCCGGAGAAGGTGTCGCTGGCGAGCACGGACACGCCGCCGATGCCGTCGAGGCCGGTGCGCGCGCCGAACAGGATGATCTTGTTGCCTGAGCCGGAAGCGAACGCCAAGTGCAGGTCCTCGGTGCGCATCGCGCCCACGCACAGCGCGTTGACCAGCGGGTTGCCCGCGTAGGAGGGGTCGAAGACCAGCTCGCCGCCGATGTTCGGCAGGCCGAGGCAGTTGCCGTAGCCGCCGACGCCCGCGACCACGCCGGGCAGCACGCGCTTGGTGTCCGGCGCGTCGGCCGGGCCGAAGCGCAGCGCGTCCTGCACCGCGAGCGGCCGCGCGCCCATCGCCATGATGTCGCGGACGATGCCGCCGACGCCGGTGGCCGCGCCCTGGTACGGCTCCACATAGGACGGATGGTTGTGGCTTTCCACCTTGAAGGTGACCGCCCAGCCGTCGCCGATGTCGACGACGCCCGCGTTCTCGCCGATGCCGGCCAGCATCTTGGCCTTCATCTCGTCGGTGGCGGTCTCGCCGAAGTAGCGCAGGTGCTTCTTCGAGGACTTGTAGGAGCAGTGCTCGCTCCACATCACCGAGTACATCGCGAGCTCGGCGTCGGTGGGCCGGCGGCCGAGGATTTCCCGGATCCGCGCGTACTCGTCTTCGGCGAGGCCGAGTTCGACGTACGGCTGGCTCGTTTCCGGGGTCGCCGCGGCCACTGCGGTGGTGTCAACTGTGCTGGTCACGGTGTCCGTGTCAGGGTTCGCCACGACCTCAAGACTACGTGTCGGCCGGGTCACACCCGCAGCCGCCCAGGCTGGTCGCGCGGGGATAAATCAGTCGCGCTGGACAGTCCCGGCGGCTTAGCGTCAGTGATCGTGCTTTCCGCCACGTACCGCTTTCCCGCCATCCGACTCCCGCAACGTCCGACGCCGGTCCGGTACCTGCTGGCGGTCCTGCGCGCGCGGCCGTGGCTCGTCCTCGGCGCGGCGGTGACCGGGGCGGGCTGGTCGCTGCCGAGCGCCTTGCTGCCGCTGGTGATCGGCCGCGGCGTCGGCGCGATCGCGGACGGCGACACCTCCGCGCTGTGGCGCTGGGCGCTGGTCGCGGGTGTGCTCGGCGTGGTGCAGGCGCTGCTCGGCACCGGGCTGCACTTCGCGGCGTACGGCATGTGGATCCACGGCGCGGGCACCACGCAACGCCTGGTCACCGACCACACGACCCGGCTCGGCGCGACCCTGCGCGAGTCGGCCAGCACCGGCAACGTCGTCGCGGTCACCTCGTCGGACATGAACTGGATCGGCAACGCGTTCGAGGTCATCGGCCGCACGATCGGGTCGATCGTGGCGTTCGTGGTCATCGGGATCGCGATGCTCAGCACGTCGCCGCTGCTGGGCACGGTCGCGCTCGTCGGCGTCCCGCTCGCGGTGCTCGGCATCGGCCCGCTGCTCGCGCCGCTGCAGAAGCGCAAGACCACGCAGCGGGAGAATCTGAGCGAGGTGAACGCGCTCGGCGCGGACATTGTGTCCGGGCTGCGGATCCTGCGCGGCGTCGGCGGCGAACGGCGGTTCCTGCGCCGGTTCCACGACGCCAGCCAGCTGGTGCGCCGCTCCGGCGTCGAGGTCGGGCGCAGCGAATCGTGGCTCGCCGCGGCGGAAGTGCTGCTGCCCGGACTGGTCACGGTGGCGATCACCTGGCTGGGGGCCCGGCTCGCGCTCGACGGCACGATCGGCGTCGGCGAACTGGTCGCTTTCTACGGCGTTTCGGCGTTCCTGGTGGTGCCGGTGAGCACGGCGACCGAGCAGGTCAGCGCGCTCAGCTCGGGCCTGGTCGCGGCGCGCAAGGTGTGCGGTCTGCTCGCCCTGCGGCCGAAGCTGGCCGACCCGGCGTCGCCGCAGCCGCTGCCGGACGGGCCGCTGGAACTGGTGGACACCACCAGCGGCATCCGCGTCGCGCCGGGCAAGCTGACGGTGGTCGACCTCGGTGCCGAAGCGGAAGCGATCGCCGAGCGAATGGCCCGGTTCGCGGATCCGGGCGAGGACGAGAAGGTGCTGG
This sequence comes from Amycolatopsis sp. NPDC003676, assembly GCF_053587275.1. Taxonomy (NCBI): domain Bacteria; kingdom Bacillati; phylum Actinomycetota; class Actinomycetes; order Pseudonocardiales; family Pseudonocardiaceae; genus Amycolatopsis; species Amycolatopsis sp. NPDC003676. The sequence continues at coordinate 24,323 of NZ_JBSFNS010000007.1, read as the reverse complement.
TCGGCGGCGTGCCCGCGGATCGCGTCGCGCTCGCCGAGCTGCGGACCCGAGTGGTGTACGCGCACAACCAGGACATCTGGTTCTCCGGGGTGCTGCGCGAACAGCTGGAGCCGGCGCGCCCGGGCAGCGTCGACATCTTCGCGGCGCTGCACGCGGCGGACGCCGAGGACATCGTCGAAGCGCTGCCGCGCGGGGTCGACGAGCTGATCGGCGAACGCGGGCGGGAGGTGTCCGGCGGCCAGCGACAGCGGCTGAGCCTGGCCCGTGCGCTGGCGACCGACGCCGACGTACTGCTGCTGGACGAGCCGACCTCGGCCGTCGACGCGCACACCGAGGCCCGGATCACCCAGCGCGCCAAGGAATTGCGGAACGGAAGGACGACGGTGGTGTTCAGCCAGAGTCCATTGTGGAGGAACGTGGCCGACGAGGTCGTGCACGGAAAGGCAGTGGCGGTATGACGACGCGGCTCCCGCTCGCGTCGAGGCGCGAAGTCCGGCAATGGGTGCGGCGTACGGCCGCCGAGCACCGGCGCGAGTTCTCCTTGATGCTCGGCCTGTTCTTCCTCGCCACGCTGATCGGGCTGGCCGGGCCGCAGCTGCTCGGCCTGCTGGTGGACGGCGTGGTCGAGCATGGCGCGACGCTGCGGGTCGACCTGCTGGCCGCGGCGTTCGTGGTGGTGCTCGTGCTGCAGGCGTGGGCGAAGAAGGCGGCCCGGCTGCGCGGACGCGTCTTCGGCGAACGCGTGCTGGCGGAGAACCGCGAACGGTTCGTCAAGAACGCGCTCGACCTGCCGCTGGGCACCGTCGAGGCGGCCGGGACCGGCGACCTGCTCAGCCGCGCGACCAGCGACATCAGCAGGTTGGACCACGCGGTGCGCTTCGCCGCGCCGGAAATCCTGATCGCCACCGCCACCGTGCTGCTGACGACCATCGCGATGATCGTGACGTCGCCGCTGCTCGCGCTCACCCTGCTCGTGGCACTGCCGCTGCTGGTCCCGGTGAACATCTGGTACCAGCGGGTGATTCCGAAGGCGTTCGCGTGGATGCTCGACCGGTGGGGCGACCTGCAGTCGGTCACCCACGAGACGGTGGAGGGCGCGCGGACCGCGGAGGCGCTGAGCCTCACCGAGCGGCGGCTGAGCACCGGACATCGCGCGCTCGACCAGGCGGTGCTCGGCGAGCGGCGGATGCGGGCGTATCAGCTGCGCTGGCTGCCGTCGCTGGAGTTCAGCTACGTGCTGCCGATCGCGGCGCTGCTGCTGCTCGGGCTGTTCGCGTACCAGCAGGGCTGGGCCGGACTCGGCACGATCACCACGATGCTGGCGTACGCGCAGGCGATGACCACGCCGCTCAACGAGGCGCTGTTCTGGCTGGAAGACCTGCAGGTCGCGCTGGCCGCCGCGCGCCGGATCCTCGGCGTGCACCCGACCGAAACGGCCGCGAAGGTCACCGACGTGCCGCGCGGGCGCGACATCGAGGTGCGCGACGTCCGGTTCGGCTACACCGCGGATCGCGAGGTGCTGCACGGCATCAGCCTGAGCGTGCCGCGCGGCGAACGGCTGGCGATCGTCGGTCCGTCGGGTGCGGGAAAGTCGACGTTGGGCAGGCTGCTGGCCGGGATCTCGGCGCCGACAGCGGGTTCGATCCAGGTCGGCGGTACCGAGGTGTCGACGCTCGCGGACGACGTGCTGCGCGGCGAGGTTCTGCTGCTGACGCAGGAGCACCACACGTTTTCCGGGACGCTGCGGGAAAACCTGGCGCTGCCCGCCCGGCGCGACGGCGGGGACTGGACCGACGAGGAACTGATGGCCTCGCTCGCGTCCGCCGGTGCGGCGGAATGGGCGGCCGGACTGCCGGACGGCCTGGACACCAAACTCGGCTCCGGCGCGTACTCGGTCCCGGCCGGTCTAGCGCAGCAGTTGGCGCTGGCCCGGGTCGTCCTGGCTGACCCGCACACGCTGGTCCTGGACGAGGCGACGTCGCTGCTGGACACCGGTTCGGCCCGGGAATTGGAACGGTCGCTGAACGCGGTGCTCGAAGGCCGAACGGTGATCGCGATCGCGCACCGGCTGCACACGGCCGCCGCGGCCGACCGGGTCGCGGTCGTCGAGGGCGGGCAGATCACCGAGCTGGGTCCGCATCAGGAACTGATCGCGGCGGGCGGACCGTATTCGCGGCTAGTCGAGGCAGCGAGCTGAAGCGCGATTCCCGGACGACAAATCCGGCGCGGTGAAAGCTGCCGCGTAACTTTGGAAGAATCAGATTTCCCCAAATACACTGCCCGCATCGGAAGGGGGAGCGGGTAGTGACTGACAAAATGGGCGGCCGGCGGGCCCTCCTCGTAAGCTCGGCATTTCTGGCAGCCGTGGTGATCGCGGCGATCGTGGTACCGCTTGCGCTCAACAGCGGCAAGGTGTCCGGCCACGCGATCGCGGTGTCCCAGTCAGGTCCGTGGCAGCTGGGATCGGACCGGATCGCGCCGTACGACATCGGCATCGATTCCTGGGTCGTTGGCGACGATCTGGTTCTGGTGAACGACACCTATGCGGTCGCGTACGCACGGAGCGACGGCAAGGAACGCTGGCGGGTCCCCTCCCCGTCCGGCCATTTCTGCGGGGCGAGCACCTCTGTCGTCGACAACCGCATCGCCGTCGGCTATGGGGATCTCTGCTCGAGCGCGGCCGTGCTGGATGTCAACGCGGGAAAGCTGCTGTGGCAGCGGGCGATGCCCATCACCTCGTCGGGAAGCCCATCGGAGGCGAAACTCGACGAGCACGCAGTGCTGGCGATCGTCGGCGGTTCGGTCGTGGTCGTGCACTACCAGCAGTTGCTCGGGCTGGACGCGGCCACCGGTGCCGTCCGCTGGTCCGAGGTCACGCCACCGACCGACGAGAAGGTGTACTCGAACTGCATCCCGTCGGACGGGATGCCGCGGAGCGCGGACTTCGTGCTGCTGTCCCACTGCAGCGCCAAGGACGCCGGCGACGACTTGTACGCCGCCGTTGCCGTCGATCCCGCGACCGGAAAAATCAAGCAGCACAACGAGTTCGTGAAGAGCAAGTCCTACCTCACGATGGCGTGGGTGAGCGCGTCGCCGCTGGTCGCCTACCTCAGCGATACCTCGAAAGGGTTGTACGAAACTCTCGACGACTCGCTCGAACCGGTCTCCAGCATCGAGGCCGGAGACGCGGTGAACGGCTTCATGGGCGACGACGGATTCGGCTACAGCCTGAGCGGGGTCTCCAACGGCACGTCACATCGACGTTCGCGAGCACTCGTCACGGGCACCACGATGATCGCGCTGACAAGCCCGCAGAAGCCCAACCGCCTCGCCGCGTTCGACCTCCGCACCGGCGCCAAACGCTGGGAAGTCCCGGCGCCCGGCGGCGGCATTGTCGCGGCACCGCTCGCGGTGGAGGGCGGGCAGGTGATCGCCGTGGTCTCCGCTGGCGAGGACAATCCTGATCAGCACATCGTCAAGTTCGCACTGGACACCGGAGCTGTGACACCTGTGCGCACGGTCTCGCTCCCGGGTTCCGGCAATCGCCGCTTGGCACCGTGGTTCTGCCGCTTGTTCTGGGCAGACGGGGCCGTTTTCGGAGTCCGCGGGATCTACACCGCGCAGTCCACGGCGTTGGTATTCCGGCTCGGCTGATTCTTCTGCCTCGGCTGATTCTTCTGCCTCGGCTTCGCCGAGGCGTGCGGGATCGCCTTTAAGCCGACGTCTGGGGGAGCAGCGCACTCGGCCCCGGGGGGCCGAGCACGCTGCTCCCCCAGACGTCGGCGCGATCCCGCGTTGTGGTTCCGATTGGTTAAAGAGGCCGGGCCGCGAGTGGGCGGAATGTCTGGCTGGGAGTCGGCGTTGGCTCCAGGCGGATCCTGATCTTTCTAGCCTGGGGGTGACGCCGGATGGCGGTCATGACGGTGGACGAACGAGAGAAATTCCTCGCCGAGAAGCGGGTGGGCGTGCTGTCGATCGGCCGGGAAGGCGCGGCCCCGCTCGCGGTGCCGGTTTGGTACGACTACGAGCCCGGCGGCGAATTGCTGATCTGGATGGACCGCGGGTCGGCGAAGGACCGGGCGATCGAGGCCTCGGGGAAGCTGAGCCTCACGGTGCAGCAGGAAACCCAGCCGTACAAGTACGTCACGGTGTCCGGTCCGGTCGTGGACCGGTCCTCGGCGCCGACCGAGGAGCAGGCGCTCGCGATCGCTTCGCGGTACGCGCCTGAGGCCGAGGCGCGGCAGTTCGTCGAGGGCTCGCTCAAGGAGACCTCGGTGCTGGTGCGGGTGCGCACCGAACGCTGGCTCTCCAGCGACCACAGCAAGTAAAAGCCGTGAGGGGAACCCTGAGGGAATCAGATTCCCTCAGGGTTCCCCTCACGTACCTTTGGCTCAGGCTTTCACGAGCGCGTCGACCGCGCTGTAGAACATGCCGAGACCGTCGTCGGACGGGCCGGTGAGCGCGTCGATCGCGTGCTCCGGGTGCGGCATGAGACCGACCACGCGGCCGTTCTCGCTGGTGACGCCCGCGATGTCGTTGCGGGAGCCGTTCGGGTTGCCGCCGACGTAGCGGAACGCCACCCGGCCCTCCGCCTCCAGCATGTCCACAGTGGACTGGTCGGCGACGTAGCAGCCGTCGTTGTTCTTGAGCGGAATCAGGATTTCCGCGCCCGCCTCGTAGCGCGAGGTCCACGCGGTGGCGTTGTTGTCCACGCGCAGCCACTGGTCGCGGCACACGAAGTGCAGGCCGACGTTGCGGATCATCGCGCCGGGCAGCAGGCCGGCCTCGCACAGGATCTGGAAGCCGTTGCAGATGCCGAGCACCGGCATGCCCTTGTGCGCGGCGTCGATGACCGAGGTCATCACCGGCGCGTAGCGGGCGATCACGCCGGCGCGCAGGTAGTCGCCGTAGGAGAAGCCGCCCGGGACGACGACCGCGTCGACGCCCTTCAGGTCGTCGTCGGCGTGCCAGAGCGAAACGGCCTCGGCGTCGGCGTAGCGGACCGCGCGGGCGGCGTCGCCGTCGTCGAGCGTGCCGGGGAAGGTGATGACGCCGATGCGGGCGCTCACGCCTCGACCCGCCGGATCGTCCACTGCTCGATCACCGGGTTGGCGAGGAAGCCCTCGGCCATCTTGGCCAGCGTCTCGTCATCGACGTCGTCGTCGACCTCGAGTTCGAAGTGCCGCCCCTGGCGCACGTCGGCGACCCCGGAGAAGCCCAGCCGCGGCAGCGCGCGCGCCACCGCCTGGCCCTGCGGGTCGAGGATCTCGGGTTTGGGCATGACGTCGACAACGACTCGAGCCACGGCTGGCTGCTCCTTATTTCTGCAGGTCGCGGGTGCGGTTGAAGCGTACTTCACTAGCCTGACCGGCAGACAGACCGGTATCGAGGGGGAGACATGAACCACCCGCCGCAAGGCCCGTACCCGCAGCAGGGTCCTTATCCGCCGCGCGGGCCGCAGCCTGGCCAGTATCAGCAGCCGTATCCGCCGCAGGGCCAGCCTTTCGGGCAATACCCTCAGCCGCCGAAGAAGAAGTCGAAGGCCGGGTTGTGGATCTCGCTCGGCGCGGCGGTCGTGGTGCTCGGCGGCGCGGTCGCGTTCACCGGCTGGGTGACCCCCGGCTTCTTCAAGGAGAAGCTGGACACGACGTCGCACGGGACGCCGGAGCAGGTGGCCCAGTCGGTCGCGAACTCGATCACCGAACAGACCGGGCTGGACCAGCTGTGGTGCAAGATCCGCTCGAAGCGGTCCTACCCCGCCGACGACTTCTTCCGGAGCGCGAAGGGCGAGGCCAAGATCAGCAACCCGGTGCATCCGACCGGCCCGCAGGAGCGTGCGGCCACGATCACCGCGGGCAACCTCGCCTACGGCATCGCGATCATCCCGGACGGCAACGGCTGGTGCGTGCGCGACGCCAAGTCCGACGGCGAACCGGCCCCGCTGGCCAGCCTGTCGACCGACCCGAAGCCGCGTCCCCAGGTGAAGGACGGCACGGACGCCGCGATGAAGTTCATCGACGCGGTCAACGCGCGCGACATCCCGGCGGCGCTGTCGGTGATGTGCCGGGACGCGCCGGACACCACCCGCGACGGCACCCAGCAGTGGATTTACGGCGAAACGAAGCTGACTGTGCGCAAAACGGACGTGCTGAAGACCGCGGGCCGGACCATCGTGCACGTCGACGCCAAGGTCGACGGCACCGCCAAGGAGGGCCGGGTGGAGACCGACGACCAGGCGGTGGACGGCGCGTGCGTCACCTCCTTCGACCCCACTTCTGACTGATCGGTTTTCCGGGGACTTGCGCGTAGCGTGACCTGCGCCATGATGTGTCGTTGACAGGGTGTCAACACCACCGGGAGGCAGCGTGCCAGAGCAGGACTCCTTCGACTACGTGATCGTCGGCGCGGGCAGCGCGGGCTGCGTGCTGGCGAACCGGCTGAGCGAGGACCCGTCCGCACGGGTGCTCCTGCTCGAGGCGGGCGGCGAGGACACCGCGGACGAGGTCCGGATCCCGGCGGCGTTCGCGTCGCTGTTCAAGACGAAGTGGGACTGGAACTACGAGACCGTCGAGCAGAAGCACACCGGCAAGAAGGAGTACTGGCCGCGCGGCCGGATGCTCGGCGGGTGCTCGTCGATCAACGCGATGATCTACATCCGCGGCAACCGCGCCGACTACGACGGCTGGCGCGATGCGCACGGAGCCACCGGCTGGGGCTGGGACGACGTGCTGCCCTACTTCAAGCGCGCCGAAGGCAACCAGCGCCTCGGCGGTCCGCTGCACGGCACGGACGGCCCGCTGAACGTCGAGGACCGGCGGTTCACGCACGAGCTGTCGCACGCGTGGGTGGACAGCGCCGTTTCGTGGGGGCTCAAGCACACCGATGACTTCAACGGCGAATCGCAGGAAGGGGCCGGGCTCTACCAGGTCACCTGCAAGCGCGGCCGCCGCTGGTCCACGGCGGACGCTTACCTGCGGCCCGCGTTGTCGCGGCCGAATCTCACGGTCCGGACGAACGCACAGGTCACGCGCGTGGTCTTCGAGGGCACCCGCGCGGTTGGCGTGTCCTATTCGGACAAAGGCGTGCCGACGACCGTCCGCGCGGACGCCGAGGTCCTGCTGTCCGGCGGCGCGATCAACTCGCCGCAACTGCTGATGCTTTCCGGCGTCGGGCCGGCCGAGCATCTGCGGGAACTGGGCATCGACGTGGTCGCCGCGCTGCCCGGCGTCGGCGACAATCTGCACGACCACCCGGCCGTCGGCGTGATCTGGTCGACGAAGGGCACCACCGACATCGCGGACTCCGCGACCCCGGCCGGGCTGGTGCGCTACCAGCTGACCAAACGCGGCCCGCTCGCGTCGAACATCGGCGAGGCGGGCGCGTTCTACTCGACCCGCGACGGCCTCGACGCGCCGGACATGCAGATCCACGTGGCCCCGACGTTGTTCTACGACAACGGAATGCGCGAACCGACCTGCCCTGGCTTCACGTCCGCGGCGACGCTGGTCGACGTCGCGAGCCGCGGCCGGCTCCGGCTGAAGTCGGCGAATCCGTTGTGGAAGCCGGAAATCGACCCGGCTTACTACGCGGAGTCGATCGACCTGGAGTCGATCAAGTCGGCGCTGCGGTCGCTGATCGAGATCGGCCGGTCGGGTCCGTTGGCGAAATTCCTGGACCGGCCGTTCCTTCCGGCGACGCACGAACTGTCGGATGAGGCGCTGACCGAGCATGTCCGGGAGAACACGCAAACGCTGTATCACCCCGTCGGCACGTGCGCGATGGGCAGCGGCGAGCACGCGGTGGTGGATCCGGATCTGAAGGTGCGCGGGGTTTCGGGGCTGCGGGTGGTGGACGCTTCGGTGATGCCGGTGGTGCCGCGCGGGAACACCAACGCGCCGACGATCATGGTGGCGGAGAAGGCGGCGGACCTGATCCGGGCTCGATGACCGATCTGTCGAACTGGCGGGATCTCCTTGCCGCCTGGGCGATTCCGGACACCGTGCACCCTCCGGAATCGCCGTGGGTCCTTCCGCGGGAGGTGTTTCTCCGGCGGGCCGACCGGCGGATCGCCGCGCCGATCGGGGCGACACACCGGTTGGCCGCCGAGGCATTGCAGGAGCCGGGCACGGTGCTCGACGTCGGCGCGGCGGCCGGGGCGGCGAGTCTGCCCCTGGTCGGCCGGTCGAACGTCACCGCGGTGACGGCGCTGGACACCGACGACGAGTTGCTCGCGGCGTTCGCCGAGCGGGCGGCGGGCATCGAGCATCGGCTGCTGTCCGGCAGGTGGCCTGAGCTCGCCGCGGACGCTGGGGTGGCGGATGTCGTCGTGTGCGGGAACGTGGTTTATAACGTCCCCGACCTGGCCCCGTTCGCTGCGGCGCTCACTGCGGCGGCGCGGCGACGGGTCGTGGTCGAGACCGCCGCGCGGCATCCGTTGACCGAGCTTAACCCGTTGTGGCAACGGTTTCACGGCATCGAGCGACCAACCGGGCCGACCGCCGAGGACTGTGTCGCGGCGCTCGCGGAAGTGGGGATCGAACCGGAAGTCGTGGCGTGGCAACGGCCGCCGGAGCCGGAGTACGCGGAGTTCTCGACGACGGTGGACGTCGTCCGGCGGCGGTTGTGCTTGCCTGCCGACGCGGCCGGGGAGGTCGAGCGAGCCTTGCTGGGCCTGGGCGTGGACCCGGAAATGCCACCAGATCTCGGGTCTTCCGGCCGGGATCTGGTGACGCTGGTTTGGCCCGGGTCCGCTTAACGGACGCGTTCGAGGGCTGGCACCCGGGCGGGCTGCAGCGTGAACAGGTGCCCGGCAAGGAAAACCAAGGCGAGAATGAGATAGGAGTCGCCGACGAGGTGCTGCCACGGGGTCCACGCGAGTTCTTTCATTCCGCTGGACGGCACAAGCGTGTGCGGCGCGGCGATGAACACCGCGACTCCCGCGATCAACGCGACGGCGGCTTGAGGTGTGCGAACCCGGGCGGCGAGGATGAGCACTGCGGGCACGATCCAAACCCAGTGGTGCGACCAGGAAATCGGCGACAGGACAAGCACGGCCGCCGCGTTGACGACGAAGGCGAGCGGTCCGTCGACGCGGCGCATGATGAGCACGGCGGCGACCAGGACGAACGCGGACAACGTCAGCCACAGCAGGTCGTGCGCGGGCGGCAGCAGAGCGAGGCGATTGAGTGCGCCTTCGATGGTCTGGTTGGTCGCGTAGGGAGAACCGCTGAAGCCGTCGGCGTTGGTGAGACCGCCGCCGAAGAAGTACTCCGCGGACGCGCGTGGGGCGACCAGGAAACCGAGGAGGGTGGCCGCGGCACCGGTGAAAAGGGCGTTTCGGGCGGCGCGGAAATCCTTGGTAAGCAAGAAGAACAGGAGGAAACCGGCGGGCGTGACCTTGATCGCGGCGGCCAAGCCGACCAGCACGCCGCGCGGCCAGCGAGGATTGGGTGCGAGGCAGTCGACAGCGACCAAGGCCATCAGGACGAGATTGATCTGTCCAAAAGAGAGCGTCGAGCGCACCGGTTCGAAGGCGAGCGCCGCGACGGTCAGCGCGGACGCGGTCGCTGCCGAGGTGCGGCGGCTCCAGCCCTGCCGCAGACGGCGGACCACGGCGTACAGGACAGCCCAAAGCGACGCGGCGGAGACGACGTCGAGCAGAACGGACGCGACGGACAACTTCGGGAACGCCAAGGCAGAGAAGAGAAACGCGGCGAACGGCGGGTAGATGAAGGGCAGCATGGACCCGGCCGTGGTGGTGGGCAGCGCACCGTAGAGGTCGCCGCCGTGGAGGACGGCGTCCGCGCCGAAACGGTAGACCTGCAGGTCAACCGGACTGACGCTGCTGATGAAGGCCGCTACCCCTGCGACGAGCGCGATCGCGCCGAGAGCGAGCAGCAAGGCGGAGATCCGCCCAGCTTTTCCGTGCCACCACATACGCCGGCCATTGTAACCACGCGGTCTGACGATCTTGACCCGGAATCGAACCTGGCGGCTATCGCGAGCGTTCTTCCCGGTAGGCGTGCAGAATTTCGCGCGCCTCGTCCGCGGAACGGCGGATGCTGTCCGCGACGACGTCGACAAACCGTGCGATGCCCTCCAACCGGACAGCCGCCTGCGTGTCCGGACCCAGCACCTCGACACCGCGCCGCGCGGTTTCCGCGAGACGGAGGTTGGCGCGGACGGTGGCCATGATCGATTCGTAGAACACGTCGTCGTCGACCAGGTAGCGCTCGCGGCGGCCCTCGTCGCGTTCCCGGCGGACCAAGCCCTGGTGTTCGAGGAACGCGATCGCCTTCGACACCGACGCGGGGCTGACCCGCAGGCGCCGGACGAGTTCGGCGGCGGTGAGCCCGCCGGAATCGGTGGTGTAGAGCGCGACCAGCAGCCGAGCGGTCATCTTCGGAAGCCCGGCGTCGGCGAAGACGGCGGCGAACGACTCCTCGTACTCGCGCACCGCCTCGGTGTCGCGTCCGCCCTCCGGCGGGACCGGTCGAGCGCGACGGACGGCCGACTGCCTGCTGCGGTGGGCGCGGTGCTCGGTGGCGTGCTGGGCGAGGTCGGCACGGTAGCCGGCCGGGCCGCCGTTGCGCAGTACCTCGCGCGTGACCGTCGAGGTGGGCCGGTCGAGCCCGCGCGCGATCTCCGCGTACGCGAGACCGTCGGCGAGCCCGCGCGCGATCTGGTGCCGTTCCTGCTGGGTGAGTCTGCCGCCGGGCATCGCGATCTCCTTCGTTCCTGGCCGGACGATAGCGTTGACGTTACCCCCATTGCAACACTCCCGTTGCGTTGACCTTAGTGCTCGTTGCAACGATGCACTGCCGTTCACCTGCATATATTCACTGAAAACGCAATAAGCGTGTTGATAGAATCTGGAAACGCAACGTAGCGTTTCTCGGATCAGAAACAACTGGGGGAAGGAACCCGAGCGTGCCCGCCACCGAGAACTACCAAACCGCCGAACTGCTCCTGCGCCGCCCCGCCCGCCCCGGCGAGCTGGTCGTCGGCGACCGTGTCCGTCCACAGTGGATCGACGGCGGCGCGCGGTTCTGGTACGCCGTGAACCACGGCGACAGCAAGCAGTTCTTCCTCGTCGACCCGGCCGCGGGCACCCGCACCCCGGACTTCGACCCGACAACGCTGCCTGCCGTGCCGCCTCCGGGCGCCCCGCTGGACGTGCCCTCGCCGGACGGCAAGGTCGCGGCGTCCCAGCGCGGCGCGGACCTCTGGGCGGTGTCCGGTGCCCGGGAATGGCCGCTGACCAGCGACGGCGCGCCCGGCTACCAGTACGGCACCAACCCGGAAAGCCTCGGCAACAGCACCCTGCTGCGGAAGTTCGGGCTGCCGCACCTGCCGCCCGCCGTGGCGTGGTCACCGGATTCGACGAAGGTGCTGACCCACCAGACGGACGAGCGCGAGGTTCGCGAGACGCATCTGCTCGAAGCCCGGCCCGCGGACGGCAGCGCGCCGGCGCTGCACACCCAGCGCTACCCGTACACCGGCGACGAGCACATGGCGCTGGCCGAACTGGTGGTGCTGGACGTCGCCACCGGCACGGTAGTCCGCGCGCAGGCTGAACCGCTGCTCGCGCCGATGATGTCGCCGGTGATGGCCAAGTGGGCGTGGTGGGCGGCGGACAGCTCGGCGGTGTACTTCCTCAGCCAGCCGCGCGATCGGCACACCCTCAGCCTGCACCGGATGGACCCGGTGACCGGCGAGGTCACCACGGTGCTCAGCGAAACGGGGCCGACCCGCGTCGAGCCCAACCAGTGGCTGTACGAGCCGCCAATCGTGCGCGTGCTGGAGAACGAGGTGCTGTGGTACTCGCAGCGCGACGACTGGGGCCACTTGTACCGCTACGACCTACACACCGGCGAGCTGCTGAACCAGGTCACGTCCGGGGATTGGGCGGTGCGGCAGATCCTGCACGTCGACGGGGAGACGGTGTACTTCGTCGCGTCCGGGCTGGTCGCGGAGGATCCGTACCGGCGCACGGTGTGCCGGATCGGCTTGGACGGCACCGGATTCGCCAAAGTGACCGACGATGCGCTGGACCACGTCGTCACGATGCCGGACAGCATGGCGTACTTCGTCGACTCGGCGTCCACTGTGGACACCCCGCCGGTGGCGACGGTCCGCGACTGGACCGGCCGCGTACTGGCCGAGCTGGAGCGGGCGGACATCACGAAGCTCGCCGCGACCGGCTGGACGCCGCCGGAACCGTTCTGCGTCAAGGCGGCCGACGGGGTTACCGACATCTACGGCGTACTGTACCGGCCGCACGGCTTCGACCCGGCGAAGAAGTACCCGGTCGTGGACAACATCTACCCCGGCCCGCAGGTCACCCGGACCTCGCCGTCCTTCGACCCGGGCGGCATGGGCCTGGACGCGGAACCCCTTGCCGCGCTTGGCTTTGTGGTGCTCGCCGTGGACGGACACGGTACGCCGGGCCGGAACAAGTCGTTCCACGACGCGTCTTACGGCAAGCTCGCCGACGCGGGCAGCCTGGACGACCACCTCGCGGCCATGCGGCAGCTCGCCGAGACGCGACCGTGGATGGATCTGGACCGCGTGGGCGCGTTCGGGCATTCCGGCGGCGGATTCGCGACTGTGCGGGCGATGTTGGACTACCCCGAAGTCTACCGGGTCGGCGTCGCGTTGTCCGGTTCGCACGACGCGCAGCACTTCAGCCTGGACTTCGTGGAGGCCTACGACGGCGCGGACAATCCGCAGGCGTGGGCGGCATCGTCCAATGTGGAGATCGCGGATCGGTTGGCGGGCAAGCTGTTGCTCGTGCACGGCGAGATGGACGACCGCGTGCATCCGGACAACACGCTCCGGCTGGCGGATCGGCTGATCGCGGCGAACAAGGACTTCGAGCTGCTCATCGTTCCCGGCGCCGAGCACGTGTTCATCGACTGCCTGTCCTACGTTCGCGCCCGCGGCTGGGATTTCCTGGTGCGCGAGCTGATGGGCGAGCAGCCGCCGGCGTACCGGCCCGCCCCGATCGTGCTCGACCCGGAGCTGCTCAGCGAGCTGTTCGCCTGACAGTTTGTCGACATTGCCCGTTTTTGTCGGACCCCGTCGCTACGGTTCCTGTCATGAGCACTTCCCTCTACTACGACGCGAGCCGGGCGACCGCGCTCACGCCGACCGAGACAGCAGCTATCGAACGCATCGTCACCGCCCGCCAGTCGTCTTTCCCTTACCCAGACGAGGAATCCCTCTACCTGTACGAGGAAGGCGGCAGCGAGCCGGACGAGATTGTGGCCGGGTCCACCAAAATCCCGTTCGATCCTGACCGGATGATGGCGGTGCTCGAACATGTGCTGGGCTCGGTGACCGAGTTGCGGCGCGCTCTTCCCGACGCGGAATGGCGCGTGCACCTCGACGATTTCGATCTGCCGTGGGATGAGAGCGAGGGTACTTCCTCCCCTCGTGACGCGGGCGGCCAGGCGCTGTCTCAGGCCTGGCCGACCCGCCGCAGCGCCTCGCGGGTGAGGTCCTTAAGCGTCGGATAACCGTCGACAGCCATGATCAAGTCAGCTTCAGCGAGCAAGGTACGCAGCACATGGACAACGCCGTCCTCACCAGCCAACGACAAGCCCCACGCATACGGGCGGCCGACGCCCACCGCGGTCGCGCCCAAAGCCAGCGCCTTCACCACGTCGGCTCCGGAGCGCACGCCGGAGTCGAACAGGACCGGCGTGCCGTTCGCGGCGTCGACCACTTCGGCCAGGCAGTCCAGCGCCGGGAGACCGCCGTTGGCCTGCCGCCCGCCGTGGTTCGAGCAGTAGATCCCGTCGACGCCGCCGTCGATGGCACGACGGGCGTCGTCGGGATGCTGAATGCCTTTCACCAGCAAGGGAAGCTTCGTCAGCGACCGCAGCCAGGGCAGGTCTTCCCAGGTGAGCGGGTTGCCGAAAAGCTGCGCCCACAGTCCGACGGCGGCCGCCGGGTCATCCTCCGGAGCCTTGCCGAGCCGCTTCCGGAACACCGGGTCGGTGAAGTAGTTGGCCAGGCAATGCCCGCGCAGCTGCGGGAAGTTCGCGGTCGACAGGTCGCGCGGACGCCATCCGGTGACCCAGGTGTCGAGCGTGACGACGATGCCGCGAAAACCCGCCGCCTCGGCGCGTTGCACGAGCGAGGCGGCGAGGTCGCGGTCGGTCGGCGTGTAGAGCTGGAAGAAGCCCGGGGTGTCGCCCAGTTCCGGGACGAGCGTTTCCATCGGGTCGACGCTCAGGGTCGAAGCGACCATCGGCACGCCCGTTCGCGCGCTGGCACGCGCGGTCGCGAGATCGCCGTGGCCGTCCTGCGCGCACAGGCCGATCACCCCGACCGGCGCCAGGAACAGCGGCGACGGCAGCTTCATCCCGAACAGGTCCACCGACAGGTCGCGTTCGTTCGCGCCGACGAACATCCGCGGGACGAGTCCCCAGCGCTCGAATGCCTCGACATTCCCGCGCTGGGTCCGCTCGTCGCCCGCCCCACCGGCCACATAGGACAGTACGGACGGCGGAAGCGCTTGTGCCGCACGCGCTTCCAGTTCCGCGTACGCCATCGGCAGGTCCGGGACGCGGCCGGAGAGCCCGGCGAAGTAGATCTCGTGCTGGAAATCGCCGAAGCCGGGCAACAGTTCTCCTCAGCGCTTGCCGTGCAGGACGGTGACCAGCTTGGCGACCAGCGCGTCCGTGGATTCCTTGCGGGAGAAGGACGTGAGCGTGAGCGGCGCGGTGAACCGCTGCCGGGCCACTGCCTTCGGACGGGCGAACTCGCGCAGCCCCTCCGGGCCGTGGATCCGGCCGAACCCGGAATCGCCGACGCCGCCGAAGGGCAGCGACGCGATGCCGGCGAACGACAGCGGCGCGTTCACCGAGGTCATGCCCGCGCGCAGCCGCGACGCCAGCTCGGCGCCGCGTGCCCGCGAGAACACCGTCGAGCCGAGGCCGTACTTGGTCGCGTTGGCCTTTTCGATCGCTTCGTCCATGTCGCGGACCCTGGCGATAGTGACGGTCGGGCCGAACGTCTCCTCGCGCACCGCCTCGGAGTCCTCCGGGACGTCGACCAGCACGGTCGGCTGCACGTAACGGTCGCCGACGCTCTCCACGCCGCCGACCAGCGCTTTCCCGCCGCGCTTCAGAGCGTCCTCGATGTGGCTGCGGATCACCGAGAGCTGCGAGGGCATGGTGATCGGGCCGTACTGCGCGTCCTCGTCCGAACCCGCGCGCACGTTCTTCGCCTTCTCGACGACCCGCGCCACGAACTCGTCGGCAACGCGTTCGTGCACGTAGACCCGCTCGACGCCGATGCAGGTCTGGCCGGAGTTGGAGAACGCGCCCCAGACGGTGGCATCAGCCGCCGCTTCGAGGTCCGCGTCCGTGTCGACCAGCAGCGCGTCCTTGCCGCCCGCCTCGATCACGACCGGGGTGAGCGTGTTCGCGGCGGCGGCCATGATCTTCTTGCCGGTGGCCGCGGAGCCGGTGAACGCGATCTTGTCCACGCCGGAGCCGACCAGCGCGGCCCCGGTCTCGCCGAAGCCGGTGATCAGCTGCAGCACCGGCTGCTCGGGCACGATCTCGGCGAACGCGTCGACCAGCCATTTCCCGACGCCGGGGGTGTACTCGCTGGGCTTGAAAACGACGGCGTTGCCCGCGGCCAGCGCGTAGGCGATGGAGCCGAGCGGCGTGAACACCGGGTAGTTCCAGGGCCCGATCACGCCGACGACGCCGAGCGGGAGGTACTCCACGGTCGCGGCCTGGTTGGCCATCAGCAGGCCGGACGAGCGGCGGTGCTTGCCGAGCACCTTGCGGGCGTTCTTCGCCGCCCACGCGATGTGCTCGATCGCCAGCACGCTCTCGAGCTGGGCGTCCGCGACCGGCTTGCCGGTTTCGTCCCGCACGACCTGGCACAGCTGCGGCAGCCGCCGGGTGAGCACGCCCTTCCAACGCTGCAGCCGCTCCGCGCGACCGGCGAAGCCGAGGCCGTCCCACCAGCGCGCGGCCGCCCTCGCCCGCTCGACGGCGGCGCTGACCTGCTCGGCCGTGTGCACCGGGTAGGTCCCGACGACCTCGTCGGTGGCCGGGCTGAGCGAATCGAACGTCTCGCCGACGGGCGTCGGCTTCGGCTGGACCGCGGTCATCGGCGTTCTCCCCGTCTCGGTGAACCCCCAGGCTACGAGGTTGCTGACACTCTGCCAACAGTTGCCCGGGCTTCCCGCCAGCATGTCATCCGAGGGCAGGCGCGGAAAGTCCTCCGACCGGGAGTCCTCGCTGGCCGCCCTCGTGGCCAGGCCCGCGGCGTAGGGTTGAACCGACCGATCTTGGTAAGGAGAAAACCTGATGCGGATCGTCCATTTCGGACATTCCTGCGTACTGCTCGAGACCGCCGCGGAGCGGATTCTGCTCGACCCGGGCACGTTCTCCACCGGCTTCGAGGCCGAGCGCGAACTGTCCGCGGTGCTGATCACCCACCAGCACTTCGACCACCTCGACGTCGAGCGACTGCCCGGCCTGCTCAAGGCGAACCCGGACGCGAAGCTGATCGTCGACCCCGGTTCGGCCGAGGCGATCGAGAAGCTGCACCTGGAGTTCGAGGTCGCGCGCCCCGGCGACGCGTTCGAGTTCGGCGGCACCTCGGTGTCGGTCGTCGGCGGCGAGCACGCGGTGATCCACGCCGACATCCCGGTGATCCCGAACATCGGCTACCTCGTCGACCACGGCGCGTTCTACCACCCGGGCGACTCGTTCTTCGTGCCCGAGCAGAAGGTCGACGTGCTCGGCCTGCCCACCGGAGCGCCATGGCTGAAGGCCGGCGAAGCGGTGGACTTCCTGCGCGCGGTCGCCCCGCGCCGCTCGGTGCCGATCCACGAGGCCGTGCTGGCCAACCCGGCGATGCACTACGGGCTGTTCCAGAACCTCGCCCCGGAGGGCACCGAGGTGCAGGTGCTGGAACGAGGCGTCGCGACGGAGGTCTAGGTCTACGCGGGCGCGGTGTGGCGCAGGGAGCCGTAGGTGCTCCCGAAGGCCCGGTTTTCGAGGGCGACGTCCACCGCGTCCAGCAACGCCTGCCGCAAGCCGGGGCGACTGAGGTCGGCGGCGTCAATGCCAAGCCGCACCAACCCGCCTCGGCGCGCGGCCCGGGCGGAGGCCAGTACGAGCGCGAAGCAGCGGACAGTCTCCGTACGGTGCGACTGACTCGTGAAGTCCTGCACCCGCGCGCGCCGGATCTCGCCGGTCACCAGGTCCCGGACGGCGTTCTGGTCGGCACAGAGCGCGAAGCCGTGCTCCCGCAACGCCTGCACCGTGCCAGGCGACGCGAGCCACCGCGGCGGCGCGAAGCCGTCGACAGTCACGCCAGTCGCGTCGAGAGCCGCCTTCGCAGCGATGAGCCTCAACCGCGCTTCGTGCGCAGGCAGCACGGCGAACTCGGCCTTGCGCCCCAGGTGCACGGCACGATGCGTCGGCGGGATGCGGTGGTCGTAGCCGTTGAGCAGCACCGAGTCGCCTGCCGCCGCGCGCGTGCGGACCCAGGCCGTAACGGGCCCGTCCTCCGTACGCGCGACGTGCAGAATCGACAGCGGGACGTGCCGACGTTCGAGTTCGGCCGCCAGATGCGCACAACGGTGCAGCGTGCGCGTGGTGACCCCGGACAGCGAGACCAGCAGGCGAGCATCCACGCCACCATTGCGCCGGAGCCGTGTGGCGACCGCCTGACCACACCGTGAACTACGAGTGAGACTTACGCGGCGGACAGTCACCGCCCGGTATGCGTGCTGTTTATGCAGCAGTCTTGCGGCAGTGCCAAATGAGCATCGAGGGTACGTCCTTCGCTGCCGCAGCCAGCGCTTCCGGGATCAGCCCGTTGAGCGACCACGGCCAGAGATCCCACGGCCCACCACCCGGAACCTGCCGCGGCTCGGTATGCGCGGGCGTCGGCTCCTGACAACTCACCG
Source organism: Amycolatopsis sp. NPDC003676 (assembly GCF_053587275.1). Classification (NCBI taxonomy): domain Bacteria; kingdom Bacillati; phylum Actinomycetota; class Actinomycetes; order Pseudonocardiales; family Pseudonocardiaceae; genus Amycolatopsis; species Amycolatopsis sp. NPDC003676. The sequence goes on along the minus strand of NZ_JBSFNS010000007.1, from coordinate 6,373 downwards.
GCGCGAAACCCGCGGCGAGAAACGCGCGCAGATAGTCACCGACGCGATGGTGATACGTGCGCACCCTCGCTGGCGCACCGTCGGCCGCGCGTACGGACGGAATCGACCCACGCTGGACCTGCTCGGGATGCACGTCGGACAGGAGGAGGTGCCCACCCGGAGCGAGAACCCGCGCGAACTCGGCGATCACCGGCGTTAGGTCCGGCACATGCGACAACGCGAGGCCACAAAGCACCAGATCCTGCGAACCGTCGTCGACCGGGAGTTCGTGCAGGTCAGCGACGAGCGTCGAGTCAGCCTTGGCGTGGCTGAGCATCTCGGCGGACCCATCGACGGCGACGACGTGGTGACCACGTTCGACCAGGAGCCGGGTGAGACGCCCAGTGCCGCAAGCAGCGTCGAGCGCGCGACCGGGCGGGATGGTGTCGAGGATCTTGGTGAGATGGGGTTCGTCGGCGAAGGCAGCGTTCTCGCCGGAGTCATACGCGGCGGCCCACCGAGCGTAACCATCTCGCGGGGCGAGCTGAGTTACCTCGACACCTTCATCCAGGTCTCCGTCGGCTAGGAGCGCGCGGATTTCCGCGAGGCGCGCTTCAACGAACTCGCGATCGTGCTCGCCGGTGAACGCGCGGAGCAACGCGGCTCCTTCGATGCCGATGAGGTAGGCGAGGGGATGCTCGTAGCTCACCCTTGTGGACGCTAACCGGGCAAATGCCGCAGGGCCACCGATTTTCGCGCTCGCCTGCCCTGCCATGGCCCGGACTGTCGCTGTTCCCCTGGGGAAGGCCCACCGTGGCGACCGGGGCCGCTTTCACGACTGGGCTCAGCAACTCACGGATTGCCCGGTTTGGCTGCCTCCACGAGCCGCCGCACCGCGACCGCGACGCGCCCGCGCAGGTCGGGATCGATGAGGGCCCCGTTCTCGACTGCCTGGCGAGGAATGGGAATCCGCGCACAAGCGTCGTCGACGATGCGGGTGCCCGCGTAGGTGAGCGTCTTGCGGAGGGACTCGTGCGCGTCCGCACCGCCGGTCGGCGCGGCGACCGAAGACGCGTTGATCCACGCGACAGGCTTCCCGTACATCTCACCGCCGCCGATAGTCCAGTCGAGCAGATTCTTGAACGACCCCGGCAGGCCGCCGGCGTACTCCGGGGTGCAGAACAGGACGCCATCCGCCGCCCCGACCGCCTCCCGCAACGCCGCGACTTCGTCCGGCAACGGATCCCGATCGAGATCAGGATTGAAGTGCGGCAGCCCGTCGAGCCCACCGTACACAGTGGACGGAGCAAACCCAGCCGCGGTCGCGATGACAGCCGCATTGACCGAACCGGCCCGCAGACTGCCGCTGATGAGCAGAATCACGAAGCCCAGTGTGCCAGCGCGGACGGTTCGGCGGGGTTGCCTTTTTCGGCAGGTGCCGAACGTTCACCCACTGCGACCGCGCGAACGCAATCGCCGCACGACAAGCTCCGGCGGCGGGTGCCTCAGGCCGAGCCCGCTTCGGGGCGCGCCAAACTGCGCAGAGGCTTGGCGGTGGATGGGCACGAAGGATCGGATTCCAGCCGAGCGCAGGTCCTGAAACAGCCGGATCCAGACCGCGACCAGACCCGCGCCGGAGCAGCCGCACAGCATGCCAAGACCACGGTCGTCCCGGGCCAGAACAGTCACGCAGCCCACCAAAACCACGGCCACCCCGCGCCGGAACTGGCGCACATGCCAAGACCACGGTCGCCCCGTGCCAGAGCGACCTCGCAGTCCACCAAAACCACGGCGATCCCGCGCCGGAGCAGCTGCGCAGCATGCCAAGTCCAGGGTCGTCCTGCGGCAGAGCAACCCCGCAGCCCACCAAAACCACGGCGATCCTGCGCCGGAACTGGCACGCAGCCCGCCGAGGCGACGATCACCCGCGAGCCGCCAGGTGCATCAACCTCACTCCCACACCACCCCTCCCCGTTGCCCCTGTGCCAATCCAGCCGCCGCGGCGGCAGCGCGGGTTCCTGGGTCCAGTGGGTTCGGGCCGATCGCCGCGATCGATGTCTCGTCCGGTTCCAGAACCGCCACCTTGGCGCCTGCCTCGCGGAGGTCTGCCAGCACCTGTTCGAGCGGACGTTCCGTCGGGAAGGGCTCCGCCGCACCCATCGGAACCACCACTGTCACCTGAGCAGAACCTGTTGCGTAGTCGGCATTCGCGGAGGAACGGACGCCGCCGTCGACATAGCGCTTGCCGTTGATCGGCACCACCGGCCAGATGCCGGGCACCGCACAGCTTGCCTCTACCGCGACGACCAACGGGACGCCGGACGCGCGGTCGAACACCATCGGCTCACCGGTTTCCGCTTCCACCGCAACGATTTTCACCGCACGCTCGGGCCAATCGTGGGACGGCAGGCGGGATTCGATCACCGCGCGTCGTCGCGGTTCCGGGACGGTTTCCGCGGCCAGGGCGAGCTTTCCCATCTCCCGGCGGATTTCCGCCGCGGTGCTGCCGTCGGCCAGCACCGCGGCGAAATCCTCGCCGAACTTTTCCGGGTCGAACTCGGCCGCGATCTCCGCCGCTTGCAAGGACGGGTCGGTCTGCCGCGCGTACAGCTGCGGCAACGGCAATCCGCTGCCCAGCTGCGCCGCCACGGCCGCGCCCGCCGACGTGCCGATCAGCACGTCGGCTCCGGTGACGTCCTGGCCCGCTTCCGCTAGCCCGGCCAGCAATCCGGTCGTCCACGCGATCCCGGCGACGCCACCGCCGCCCAACACCAAAGCTCGGCTCATGCCGCTCCTTTCACCGGTACCCACTCTGCCCTACGGCACCGACAATTTCCGGAGCGCCGACTCAAGCAGGGCGTCCGTCTCGGGAATCGGCAAGGCCAGCTCCAGCAACGTTTCCGCCACCTCGCGGTACTTCGCCACCCGCGCGGGACTCGAACTGCTCGCGCTCTCCCGCAGCAACCGCTCGTGGACGATCGACGGCAGGTCCGCGAAATCGAAAATCGTGAACCCCCTGCCCAGATCGGGGTGCCGGTCCGCCGGGACCACTCGCACCTCGGCCTTGCCTTCCGCCAACCGCTCGCGCAGGTACCGCAGCTGCTCCGCCATCGCGTCCGCGCCGCCGATCCTCTTGTGCAGCGCCGTTTCCCCCAGCACCAGCACACACCGCGCGCCCGAATCGAGCACCGCTCGCCGCGACAGCCTCTCGGCTACCCGCGCCTCCACTTCGTCCGCGACAGCGCCCGAAGCACTCGACAGCAACGCTCGCGCGTACCCGCTCGTCTGCAACAACGGCGGCACCACCTCCGGCTCCCAGCCGAACACCGCGTCCGCCGTGCGCTCCCACTCCAGGTACGGCTCTTCTCCGCCGCCGTCTATCCAGTCCTGCTCTCGCGCTCCTCGCGCCATCTCCACTATTCGCCTGCGGTCCGGCCCGATCACCCTGCAGTGCGCCAGTACCGCTCCGATGTCCTCCGGCTTCGGCAGCCGCAGTCCTCTTTCCCAATTCGTCACGAAACCAGGCGTCATCCCCAGCAACCGGGCCAACTCTCTTACGCCCAGTCTTCTTCTCTCCCGCGCCGCGCGTAACTCCAGGCCCAATGCCCTCGCGCGCGGTGTTGCGTACGGTGTGGTCATGGTTGCAGTGTGTCAGGGGGTGCCGACAGTTTTCGGGGTTCTCTCCCCCCTGGCCCTTCGCTCTTTCCCCTGTCCTACAGCCACTCCTCCAGCGACAACCCCGTCATCCTCTCGTACGCCTCCACGTACCTTCCCCTCGTCGCCTCCACCACTTCACCCGGCAACGGCGGCGGCTGCACGTTCGACGCCCTGTCCCAGCCCGACTCCGGCCCCGTCAGCCAATTGCGCACGTACTGCTTGTCGAACGACGGCTGCACCCTTCCCGGCTCGTACCCCTCCGCCGGCCAGTACCGCGACGAATCCGGCGTCAGCACTTCGTCCGCCAGCACCAGCGCGCCCGTCTCGTCCACGCCGAACTCGAACTTCGTGTCCGCCAGCAGGATTCCGCGCTTCGCCGCCACTTCCGCGCCACGGCGGTACACCGCGAGCGTCGCCTCGCGTAGCTCCTCCGCGCGCTTCGCACCGATAGTCGCGACCACTGCGTCGAACGAAACGTTCTCGTCGTGCTCGCCGAACGCCGCCTTCGTCGCGGGCGTGAAGATCGGTGACGGCAGCTTCGAAGCCTCCACGAGACCCTCAGGCAGCTCTACGCCGCACACTGCGCCCGTACGCTGGTAGTCCGAGTAGCCGGAGCCCGTTAGGTACCCGCGCGCGACAGCTTCGACCGGGAGCATGTCGAGACGGCGTACAAGCAGCGCGCGTCCGCGTACCTCGGCAGGGATGCGCGGGTCGTCGTACGCGACAAGGTGGTTCGGGACCAGGTCCGACAGCTGCTCGAACCAGAACACGCTCATCGCCGTGAGCACGCGGCCCTTGTCGGGGATAGGCGTGTCCAGGATGAAGTCGTAGGCGGAGATGCGGTCCGAGGTGACCAGCAGCAGGTGGTCGTCTCCCACCGCGTACAGGTCCCGGACTTTTCCAGCGGCGATCTTCGGGTAATCGGCGAGCGTCGTCACTGCTGCACCCTAACCCGACGGCCGTCACTACGAGGATGATGCAGGTCATGGCCTACCGCTGGATCTCGTTCACTTCCGACTACGGGCTGCACGACGGCTTCGTGGCCGCCTGCCACGGGGTCATCGCCGGCATCGCGCCCGACGTACGCGTTCTCGACGTGACTCACCTCGTACCACCGCAGCAGGTGCGCTCAGGCGCGGCAGTGCTCGCGCAGACCGTGCCGTCGCTGCCTAAGGCCGTGCACCTCGCTGTCGTCGACCCAGGCGTCGGTACAGAGCGTCGCGGCATCGTGGTGGTCGCGACGCACGGCATCTTGGTCGGCCCGGACAACGGTCTGCTGCTGCCCGCCGCAGAGGCGCTAGGCGGCGTGTACGCGGCGTACGTCATCGACGTGCGCACGCCGACGTCCGCGACCTTTCACGGCCGAGACATCTTCGCCCCAGTTGCCGCGAAGCTCGCTCTCGGCGCGCACCCTGGTTCCTTCGGGCCCGCTATCCGCGACCTGGTCCGACTGCCGGAACCGATGGTCGCCGCGTTCCCGGGCAAGCTGGTCTCGGACGTGCTGACCGTCGACCACTTCGGCAACGTCCAGCTCGCCGCCACCCCCGCTGACCTCGATCTAACCGGGTTGACCGGTGAGGTGACGGTGCACAGCGAGCACGTCGCGGTGTCCGCCGCGATCGGCCGGACCTTCGCCGACGTACCCCGCGGCGCGAACCTCGTCTACGCCGACTCGGCGGGCAAGCTGGCCGTCGCGGTCAACGGCGGCTCGGCGGCCTCGGTGCTGCGGATCGGGCCGGCCGAGGAATGCACCATCACCGCGTCGCCGACCGCCAGCTGACCGGGCCGGGTCACCGCCGCCTTCATGCCGAAGAGGACGCCGCCGTCGGGATCGCGGTGGTACGCGGCGAGCGAGCGAATCGGCTCTGGGCCGGAGCGCTTGCCGGTTTCCTGGTCGACCATCGGCACCGCGCACCGGACGCACAGCTTCGCGTAGGCGAACTCGGCCCCGCCGGCTTCCATCCGCCGGACCGAGTCCTCGGCGTGCGGTTCCACCCAGCCGCGGATCACGAGGTTCGGCCGGAAGCGGTCCATCGGCACGGGTTCGGCGCCGCGTTCGGCGATCCGTTCGTTCAGGTGGTCCAAAGAGGACTCGGAGATCACGAGGATCGCGTGCCCGTCGGCGAACCTCGCGGTGCCGGGAGTTTCGCCGCTCGTCACTCGGTCGTGTTCGGGTGTGACGCCGAGGAGCACGGACGGCTGGCCGACGACAGTGGAGAACCACTCGGCGGCGTCGGTGCCCTGGTGGACGCCCTCGCCGGTCCAGTTGAAGGTGGCGGCGGGGTGTCGTTGGCCGTCCTTTTGGACCTCAATGGTCAGGTCTTCGATCCCCGGCGCGGACAGGGCGAGGCGGGTGCCGTCGTCCAGGACGCGGGGTCGGATGGCGGCCATGATCGGGTAGCGGCGCTGGCTGCGGAAGGTGCCGTCAGGGGCGGTGACGATGAATTCGCGGTCGTGCGCGAGACCGGCGAGGGTGACGTCGGCGGACTGGACTGTCGTGCCGGCGCAGCCTTTGACCGGGTAATACGTGAGCTGCGAGATCGTCCCCATGAGGTTCACGGTACCTGTTCGTCCGAAGGGGAGTGGGCGTCGCAGCCATCCGCGAGACGGGTTGTGCGACTCCGCTCTGGCGAAGGGTACGGCGCACCGGGCGGCCGATCGGCGCGCGGACTCCCTCGGACTCACCGGCCCGGATCACCGCGTGAGTCACGTCGTCCGAACACTCCGTTGGCCCGTA